>NZ_JBFPKO010000011.1:0-223156 GCF_040948765.1 Paraburkholderia sp. BR10923
CGTTATCCGTTCTATTACTGCCATCGAAGCTCCCCGTGCCGGACAACCGGCGGCAGGACAGCTTACGCGGCGCAAAAGCGGACATTTGAACTTGGCCAGAAGCGGACATTACAACTTAGCCGCTACAAGATTTGATGTTGATAATTAAGATTATGTCAAATGACAGGATTGAAGACTGGCTTCTCTAGCCTCGAGTCGCACACAGGAATTTCTCTCGTGTGACGGAACGATCCGCCAACATTGCACAGCGCTATTGATGCGGCGCAGTACGGGCCCATCCGAAGCGGCGCAGCTCGCGATACAAGCGCAAACAGAGCACGAAGCAGTGGACGGGGTAACCGTCCCCCGGTCCAGCGCCAAAGGCTCGCTCCCGTAAGCGTCAGGATCCGGTGGGTGCCCACCAAGGGCGATAGCCGAGGGAACCACCGCTCGCGCCCTTCCCCTGGTCTGGTGCACGATGAGCGGGACACCTGCACCAACCCGAACTATTCACGACCCACGCTGGATCACAGGTGGAACACTACCGGCACCCACTCCAATGTGAAAATCGTTACCTGGCAAGGACCTCCTGTCAACTTCCACTGCCTGGCACACTTGCTGCAAACACGAGCTCAACTTGTATTCAAGATTGAACTCATGCTTCCCGACGCCTTCTTCAAGGTTCGAGCGCTGCTTGAATCCTATGCCACCACAAGCACGACGCCTCGCGACATCGTCGACACGCTGATCGCCCGGATCGAAGCCTCCTGTCGCCCCGAAGTCTGGATATCGCGCGTGAGTGCCGCCGATCTCGCCAACCGGGCTGACGCGCTCGAAGATGCGCGCGCGCGCCTAGGCGCCGCGATCTTTGAGCGGATGCCGCTGTTCGGCGTACCGTTCGCGGTGAAGGACAACATCGACGTCGCCGGCATACCAACCACGGCAGCCTGCGACTCCTTCGCGTACACGCCTCGCGCCTCGGCATTCGCCGTCGATCGTCTGCTCGACGCCGGCGCCATCCTCATCGGCAAGACGAATCTCGACCAGTTCGCCACAGGCCTGGTCGGCACACGCTCGCCCTATGGGGGTGTGCGACAGTTCAAATCCGACGCGCACATCTCCGGGGGATCGAGCTCTGGCTCGGCGGTCGTTGTTGCGGCTGGGCTCGTTGCGTTCTCACTCGGCACCGATACTGCTGGCTCGGGGCGTGTTCCCGCGGGCTTCAACGAGCTCGTGGGCCTCAAGCCAACGCCAGGCCTCGTGAGCAAACGCGGCGTGGTACCGGCGTGCCGAAGCCTGGACTGCGTGTCGATCTTCGCGCATGACGTGGGCGACGCCTGGGAGGTCCTGCTGCGGATGGCGAAGTACGATGGAGACGACAGCTATGCGCGCCGAGTGCCGGCACTCGGACTGCCCCATGCACCACTGCGCCTCGCCGTGCCGGAGCCGTTGACCTTCCATGATGACGCGCAGGCACATCAGGCCTTTGCCGCCACGCTCGACACGATCGCTTCGCGCCTTGCGCTTTTGCCAGTAAGCGTGCCGTTCGGCCCCCTGCAGCGAACTGCGGCGCTGCTTTACGACGGCCCGTGGGTAGCGGAGCGCCGTGCCGCGCTGGGTTCCTTCTTCGAGACGAATCGCACCGACATCGATCCGGTTGTCGCCGAGGTGATTGCGAAAGCGGACGGCTACAGCGCCGTCGACGCGTTCAACGGGCAGTACGCACTCGCCGCCCTGCGGCGCGAAGTGGAAACGCTGTTCGAGGCGATCGACGTCCTGATCGTGCCGACCACGCCCACGCATCCAACCTTCGACGAAGTGCGTGCGGACCCGATCGGGGCGAACAGCCAGCTCGGCGTCTATACCAACTTCGTGAATCTGCTTGATCTGTGCGCTCTGGCGGTGCCGGGCATTCGCCGTGCGGACGGCCTGCCGGCGGGCGTGACGCTGATCGCCCCAGCGGGCGCCGACCAGCGCCTCGCAGTGCTCGGCGCACGCATCCAGGCGCTTTTCATGGCGAACGCTACACCGGACGACGCTGCCGGCATTGCCGCGCGACCGCTGCCCTTCGAAGAGCCGACGGTGACGCTCGCCGTGGCCGGCGCTCATCTGCGCGGGCAGCCCCTCTGCTGGCAACTGCTCGAGGCTGGCGCGCGTTTCGTCGAGACCACCACCACGTCGTCGGACTACCGACTTTACGCGCTCGCCGGCACGACACCGGCCAAGCCCGCTCTGGTGCGTACGCCACACGAGGCGGGCCGGCCCATCGAAATCGAGCTCTGGGAAGTGCCGCTGCGCAGCTTCGGCGCATTCGTTGCCCACGTGCCGGCGCCGCTCGGCATCGGCAGCGTACAGACAGCCGATGGATTCATCGTCAAGGGATTTATCAGCGAGCCCTCGTCAGTCGCACCAGGCAGCGGCGCACACGACATCACCGCATTCGGCGGCTGGCGTGCATGGCTTGCAACGGCGGCTAGAACGCAAGCCCAATCCGATCTGCAATCCTGACTTTATGCATTGAACTCACGAGGAGTCCAACCATGAAAAACCGTCGCGATTTTCTCAAGGGCGCTGGCGCCCTCGCCCTAGGCAGCACGCTCCCATTCGACCTCGCTTTCGGTGCCGAGCCGCTTACGGTCGGCGTCATCTACGTCGGTTCGCGCGGCGACTACGGCTACAACCAGGCACAGGCGCAGGCTGCGGCTGTCATCAAGAAGCTGCCGAACGTGAAAGTCGTCGAGGAAGAAAACGTGCCGGAGACCGTCGCAGCCCAAAAGACCATGGAGGCGATGATCGAGCAGGACGGTGCGACGCTCATTTTCGCGACCTCGTTCGGCTACTTCGATCCCCATGTGCTGAAGATGGCAGCCAAATATTCGAAGGTTCGCTTCGCCCACTGCGGCGGTCTCTGGAAGAGCGGCAATCCGGCCAACATTTCGAGCTACTTCGGCTATATCGACGAATGCCAGTATCTGAACGGCGTCGTGGCAGGCCATGCGAGCAAGACGAAGAAGCTGGGCTTCGTCGCGGCCAAGCCTATTCCGCAGGTCCTGCGCAACATCAACTCGTTCACGCTGGGCGCGCAGTCGGTGGATCCGTCCATCACCACGCACGTGATTTTCACGGGCGACTGGTCGATGCCGGTGAAGGAGGCGGAGGCCGCGAACAGCCTCGTCGATCAGGGCTGCGACGTGCTCACGTGTCACGTGGACGGACCCAAGGTCGTGATCGAGACAGCCGAGAAACGCGGCGCGATGAGCTGCGGATACCACGCAAGCCAGGCGGCGCTGGCGCCAAAGGGCTATCTGACGGGCGCCGAATGGGACTGGGCGACGCCCTACAAACTGCTCGTCACAAACACGCAGACGGGCAAGCCGCAGCCGAACATTCTTCGCGGCGGCCTGCGCGAAGGCTTCGTGAAGATGTCGCCGTACGGCGCGAAGGTGACGCCCGATGCGCGCACGCAAGCCGACGCCGCGAAGGCGAAGATGGTCGCCGGCGACTACATCATCTTCAAGGGGCCGATGAAGGACAACAAGGGCGGCAGCGCCATTGCGGCCGGCACGAGCTACGCACAGACCGATATCGCGCTTGAAAGCATGAATTATCTGGTCGCCGGTGTGGTTGGCCAGATCTGAGGACCGCAAGCGCCTTCGCCAGGAGTCGTGATGCCCGCTTCCCTTTCTCCCGCTCACGGGCCGTCGCGAAGACTGTCTGCAAGTCTCGCGCGCCTGCTGCTTGCACTGTTGCCCGCGTTGCCGACGGTATGTGCAATCGTGGCAACTCTGGCGATCTTCGGCATCTTCCTGCTCGTGCAGGGGCAGCCGGCCATCGAGGCGCTTGGTCTCATTGGCAAAGGTGCGTTCGGCTCGTCGTTCGCATGGCAGAACACCTTGCTGCGTGCCGCACCGCTCATGCTCACGGCTCTGTGCGTCGCGCTGCCTGCCCAGGTCGGCCTGATCGTGATTGGCGGCGAAGGCGCGCTCGCGCTGGGCGGGCTCGCGGCCGCCGTCGTGCCGCAGTGCCTGCCGCATGCTACGCCGTGGATCGTCGCGACGCCGCTGATGGCGATTGCAGGCATGCTCGCGGGTGGCCTGTGGATCAGCGCGGTGGGCGCGATGCGTCAATGGCGTGGCGTCAACGAGACCATCAGCAGCCTGCTGATGTCGTATATCGCCATCGCCGTTTTCAAGTTTCTCGTCGAAGGACCGCTGCGCGATCCCGCCAGTCTCAACAAGCCGTCGACGCTGCCCCTCCCCGACGCCATGGCCATCGGCTCGCTGCCGGGACTGGACGTGCACTGGGGTCTCTTTTGGGGCGTGCTCGCCTGTCTCGCTGCCTGGGTGCTCGTGCGCCACAGCACGCTCGGATTCGCCATGCGCGTAACGGGTGGCAACGTGCGCACGGCGCGCCTCGTCGGTTTGCCTGTGGGCGGGCTCGCGCTCACCGCCTGCGCGCTAGGCGGCGCATCAGCGGGACTTGCCGGAATGTTCGAAGTCGCGGCCGTGCAAGGCAGCGCGAACGCATCGCTGCTCTCGGGCTACGGCTATGCGGGGATCCTTGTCGCGTTCGCGGCACGCCAGAATCCGTTCGCCGTGATCGTGTGCGCGCTGATGGTCGGCGGTATCGAGGCGAGCGGCAGTCTGCTGCAACGCCGCCTCGGCCTGCCCGACGCCGCCACGCTCGTGCTGCAAGGCCTGCTTTTCGCGAACCTGCTGGCCTGGGAGGCACTTGCTCCCCGACTTGCCGCCTCGCGCGTGAAACTTCAGGCCGCCGCGCTCGACGCCTCGTCTGCTTCACTGGAGCCTACCCGCCATGTCTGACCTTCATTCGCCCGCTGCAGTGCTGTTGGTTTCGCTCTTCGCGGGGGCCATTCGTGTGAGTACGCCCTATCTGTTCGTGAGCCTCGGCGAGTGCCTGACCGAGAAAGGAGGCCGCGTGAATCTCGGTCTCGAAGGCATTCTCGTCTCCGGCGCCATGTGCGGCTATGCGGGCTCGTATCTCTCAGGCTCGCCGTGGATCGGCGTACTCGCGGCGGCTACAGCCGGTCTGATGCTCGGCTGCCTGCATGGGCTGGTGTGCTCGCTGCCGCGTGTTTCCGATATCGCGTTCGGTATCGCGCTCATGCTGTTCGGCACCGGCTTGGCGTTCTATCTCGGCAAGCCGTTCATCGAGCCGCAGGCAGCGATGCTCCCGTCGATCGATCTCGGCGCGTGGGCCGCCTCGCAGCAAGTGCACAACGCGCTGCATATCAATCTGCTCTTCGTGATTGGGGTCGTGCTTGCCGTCGCCTTGCAGTGGGGACTGCGCTCGATGCGCTGGGGCATGACGCTGCGGCTCGTCGGCGAGAACGCCGAGAGCGCGCGTGCAATGGGCTACCCCGTCACGCGGGTACGTGTCATCGCGACGGCGGCGGGCGGGTTCTTCGCGGGTGTGGGGGGCGCCTATCTCTCGCTCGTCTATCCCGGTAGCTGGAACGAGGGGCTTTCGAGCGGCCAAGGCCTGATGGCCGTCGCGCTCGTGATCTTCGCCCGCTGGCAGCCGTTGCGCTGTCTTTGGGCCGCGCTGCTGTTTGGCGCTGCCGGAGCGCTCGGCCCCGCCCTCCAGGCAATCGGTGTGACCAGCGGCTATTACCTGTTCAACGCCGCCCCTTACGTGCTGACGCTCGCGCTCATGATCATCAACTGCAGACCGGACCGCACGCTGGCGGGCGCACCCGGCGAGCTGAGCCTGACGCGCTGAGCGCGGAAAGCTTCCGACCGACTGAATCCAGAATCGCGTGATCGCGAAAGCGCGCGCCCGGAGAATCGACATGACCCGAACCATCGAAGCCCGCCCCTATTCCTGGCCCTACGACGGGAACCTGCGCCCCGACAACACGGCGCTCGTCATCATCGACATGCAGACCGACTTCTGCGGCTACGGAGGCTACGTCGACAAGATGGGCTACGACCTCTCGCTCACGCGCGCGCCGATCGAGCCGATCAAGCGCGTTTTGGGGCTGATGCGCGAACTCGGCTTCACGATCATCCACACCCGTGAAGGGCATCGTCCGGATCTGTCCGATCTGCCCGCGAACAAGCGCTGGCGCAGCCGCCAGGCAGGCACGAACGGTCTCGGCATCGGGGACATTGGACCGTGCGGCCGCATACTCGTGCGCGGCGAGCCGGGCTGGGAAATCATCGACGAACTCGCGCCACTGCCAGGCGAAATCATCATCGACAAGCCTGGTAAAGGTTCATTTTGCGCGACGGACCTCGAACTGATCCTGCGCACGCGCGGCATTGCGAATCTCGTGCTCACGGGCATCACGACGGATGTGTGCGTCCACACGACGATGCGCGAAGCAAACGACCGCGGCTTCGAATGCACGTTGCTCGCGGACTGCTGCGGCGCGACCGACAAGGGCAACCACGACGCCGCGCTGAACATGATCCTGATGCAGGGCGGCGTGTTCGGCACGGTGTCCAGTTCGGCAGCGCTCGTCGCTGCCCTGGAGCAGTGACCATGAGCACCGCGACACGCGCGCTCGGCGTCGAGGTGATAGGCGCGAGCAAGTCGTTCGGATCGTTCCACGCACTCGATGACGTTTCGATCAGGGTTGCTCCCGGAACGGTTCACGCGCTGCTCGGCGAGAACGGAGCGGGCAAGAGCACGCTCGTAAAGGGGCTGGTGGGCTACGGCCTGCTCGATCACGGCACGATTGTGGCCGATGGACGCCAGGTGCACATCGCTTCCCCGCGCGATGCGCAAGCGCTCGGCATCGGCATGGTCTATCAGCATTTCACGCTCGCGGCGGGGCTCAGTGTCGAGGAGAATTTGCTCCTCGCGCGCGGCAACCTGTCATGGAAGATCGACTGGGCGGCAGAGCGCAGAGCGCTCGACGCCTTCATGCGCCGAATGCCGTTTCACCTCGAACTCGATGCGCCGGTTTCGTCACTCGCGGCGGGAGAAAAGCAGAAGCTGGAAATTCTCAAGCAGCTGTATCTGGAGCAGCGCTTCCTGATTCTCGACGAACCGACCTCCGTGCTCACCCCGCAGGAAGCCGACGAAGTGCTAGGCCTCATGCGCACGCTTGCCTCGCGTGGCGACCTCACGGTGCTGATGATCACCCACAAGTTCCGCGAGGTCATGGCCTATTCGGACAACGTCACGGTATTGCGCAAAGGCCGCTTCGTCGGCACCTGCGCGGTGGCCGACACCGACCGAGACCGGCTGGCCGCCTGGATGATGGGCAGCGACGCAAGCTCGCAAACGCGTGAAGGCGCCGCGGAAAACACCGGCGAGATCAGGCTTGCGCGCCAGCCGCACTCACCCGAAGCTCCGGTGCGGCTCTCGCTATCGAGCCTTTCGGTCGTCGACGAGCGCGGGCACGCCGCCGTGCGCGAGGCGTCGTTGAGCGTGCGCGCGGGCGAGATCCTCGGGCTTGCGGGCGTCTCCGGCAACGGTCAGAAGGAACTGATCGAAGCGCTCGTTGGGCAGCGCAAGGTCCAGTCGGGCGCGATGGCCGTGGAAGGTTCGCCCTATGCCGCGACGCGCGCAGAGATGACCCACATGAGCGTGTTCGCCCTTCCCGAGGAGCCGCTGCGCAATGCTTGCGTGGCAGGCATGAGCGTGGCCGAGAACATGGCGCTGCGGGATTTCGACCGCGCGCCGCTGCGGCGCGGCGGATGGTGGCTCGATCGTCGCGCGATGCGCTCGCGCGCCGAGCGGCTGATCGCCGAATTCGACGTGCGGCCTTCGCTGCCCGAGCGCGCCATCGGCGCGCTGTCGGGCGGCAACGTACAGCGCGCCGTGCTGGCGCGCGAGCTTGGGCACGCAGTGAACGTGCTGATCGTCGCGAATCCTGTGTTCGGACTCGACTTTGCCTCCGTCGCGGACATCCACGCCCGCATTCTCGCGGCGCGCGATGCCGGTGCGGCAGTGCTGCTCGTCAGCGAAGATCTCGACGAGCTGCTGGAGCTTGCCGACCGGATCGTGGTGATGGCCGAGGGACGCCTCGTATACGAGACCGCAGCGAGTGAGGCGGATCGCGTGGTGCTTGGGCGTCACATGGCGGGCCATGGCGACGAAGGCAGGCCGCAGACGGCTGAGCCGGCCGAGCTGCACGCAAGCGCCTGAGCGGCGCGCGAACGAAGCACAACACAAACGGAGCAATGTCGCGATGACAACCATCGCCAGCGCAAGACCCGCGCCGTTCACGTTCGACGCGCGTCATACGGCGCTCATCGTAATCGACATGCAGCGCGACTTCATCGAGCCGGGTGGCTTTGGCGAGGCGCTCGGCAACGACGTATCGCTGCTTTCAGGCATTGTGCCGACCGTCGCGCGGCTGCTCGCGCATGCACGCTCGGCGGGATGGCAGGTCGTGCACACTCGCGAGTCGCACGCACCCGACCTCTCCGACTGCCCACCGGCCAAACGCATGCGCGGTATGCCAAATGCGCGCATTGGCGACGCAGGACCGATGGGCCGCATCCTCGTGCGCGGCGAGCCCGGTAACGCGATCATCGACCCGCTCGCGCCGATCGATGGTGAACTCGTCATCGACAAGCCCGGCAAAGGCGCTTTCTACGCCACGCAGCTCGGCGAGGAACTGTCGATACGGGGCATCACGCATCTCGTGTTCGCGGGCGTGACGACCGAGGTCTGCGTGCAGACTTCGATGCGCGAGGCCAACGATCGGGGCTACGAATGTCTGCTGGTCGAGGACGCGACGGCGAGCTACCTACCGGCGTTTCGCGAAGCGACGATTGCGATGATTCATTCGCAGGGCGGCATCGTCGGCTGGACGGCTCCGCTCGACGCACTGCTGGGGACAGACTGATGATCATGGAAGTGAACCGGCCCGAGATCGTCGCACAGGTGGCGGCAGCTTTCGAGGCTTACGAGCGCGCGCTCGTCGACAACGACGTCGAGACGATGAACGCCCTGTTCTGGGACGCACCCGCGACGGTGCGCTATGGCATCGCCGAAATCCAGCATGGTGGCGACGCGATCCGCCGCTGGCGGGAAACCTGCGTGCCGGTGCCTCGCTCGCGGCGGTTGCACCGCACCGTGCTGACGACGTTTGGCGGCGACTACGCGACGGTGAGCACCGAGTTTACGAGCGACACGACGCCTTTGACGGGCCGCCAGATGCAGACCTGGGCGCGGCTGCATGAGGTGAACGATAGGTTCGGCGGCTGGATGATCGTGGCGGCGCACGTAAGCCTCATCGAGCCCGTTTAAGGGCGGATAATAGGGAGCTGGCCCCGTCACCCACCATTGCACCGACGCGCCGCATCACTCTCGACGTTAGCGATACCTGACTCATGCACGACTTGACCGAAGCCGCCGCCGAAGCCGCCGCAGCATCTGGCACGAAGGCGGCCTATAGCGCGAACCCCCTTGCCGAGCAGGTGTATCAGCTGATTAAGCAGGACATCTTCAGCTTTCGGCTGTTTCCCGGCGACCGCTTTTCCGAAAACGACATTGCCCAGCACTACGGCGTGTCGCGCACGCCTATGCGCGATGCGCTGTTCCGACTCGCGCGCGAAGGCTATCTCGAGGTGGGGTTCCGGCGCGGCTGGAAAGTCTGCAATATCGACTTCAATCAACTGGACCAGCTGTATGACCTGCGCATCGTTCTCGAACTGGCGGCGCTCGAGCGGCTCTCGGGTGCCCCACACGTTGCGATGGATGCGTTGCGAGCCATATGGTGCGTTGACGAAGGGGAACGCGAAAGCTGCCCGGCCACGATGTTCGTGCTCGACGAGGGCTTTCACCGCGGCCTCGTGAGCGCTGCCGGCAACAATGAGATGCTGCGCGTGCACAACGAGGTGACCGAGCGCATCCGCATCGTGCGGCGGCTCGACTTTCTCAAGGCGCATCGCACGAGCGCGACGTATGACGAGCATTCGGCGATGCTCCATCTCATCGATCGCGGCAAGTTTGGCGAGGCTGCCATCCTGCTGCGCGCTCACATCACGCAAAGCAAGCTTGAGGTGCGGAAGATCACGCTGTCGATGCTCGCGACTGCGCGCGACGAGAAGCTCCCCTTCGTCAGCTAGGGGTGTCCCCCCGTGATGGCAAAAGTCAATGACCGCCCGGTGCCAATTGAATCCTGATCACTTTCCGGAGCTTACCTGATGAACGCCCTTCGCTTTGCCGCACCACTGGTTACGGATTGCCGTTCTGCCAGACGGCCGCACCGCCAACATCAGCATCAGTCGTCCCCGCCTTTCGCTGTCGAGCATATCGGCGTGGAGAACAGTTCATCACTCGTTTGAACGCCGTACTAAAGGACTTCTCGGATTCGTAGCCAAGGGCGAGACCGATTTCGGAAACGGAATCGCGGCAATGAGTCAATCGGTCTGCGGCCAGCATCATGCGCCAGCGCGTCAAATACTCCATGGGCGAGAGCCCAACCGTCTCCTTGAATCGCAGGGCGAACGTCGTGCGCGACATCGCCGCCTGCTCGGCCATGCTCTGCAAGGTCCATCTGCGGCCCGGTGAGGCGTGCATTGCATCGATCGCAGCCCGCATGCGCTTGTCGGACAATGCGAAAAGCCAACCGACGCTTTCACGGCGCTCGTTCGACAAATGCAGTCGTAACGCCTCGATAAGGACCAGTGTAGCCAACTGCTGTGCGACGATGAAATCGCCCGGCTGCGCATCGCTCAATTCATGCCTCATGCGCTCGACGTACCATCGCACTGTTGCCCGATTCGGCTCCTCGCGGACATGGACAAGCGGCGGCAGCGTGCTCAACAACAGATCGGCTGGGCCATGGAGCGTGAAATAGCCGCCGATGCTCAGAAACTCGCCCCCTCCGTTGTACGTCACGACCCGCCCGTCATGGACCTGTGGCAAGAGCGTACGGACGTCGACTGGTTCGACGGCCAGATCGCTGGCGAGACGAAAAGGCTTTCCTCTCGCTAGCAGGAAGCATTCACCTTCACTCACCTTCACGGGGTCGGGCACCCCCTCGACCAAAACCCAGCACTGGCCGCGAAGCACGGCGTGAAATTTGATGCCGTCGTGCGCGCCGAATTGCACGGCCCAGTCTCCGTTCGCATCGAAGCCGCCGGACAGATAGCTGCGCAGCTTCACTAACGACAACACTTCTGATAGCGGATCCACGCGACAATTCCGAACGATCTAAAACCAAATGCGAACTCTACGACATAGATCGTCCAGCGACAAATCCTTAATCTCTTGCTGAAACGATCAGGAGGTTGGTTATGCGCGTATTTGTCACTGGGGCGACCGGCTGGGTTGGCTCCGCCGTCGTTCGAGAACTGGTTCAAGCTGGGCATCAGGTCATCGGTCTGGTCCGCTCCGCACAGGGCGTAGAGAAACTTGTCGCAGCCGGTGCGCGATCGCTCGTCGGCTCACTCGAAGATGTCGAGCGCTTGCGCGAGGGGGCTTCCGAAGCGGATGCGGTGATCCATACAGCCTTTGATCATGACTGGTCGCGATTTGCCGAGAACAGTCTGGTGGAACGGCGTGCCATTGAGGCGATCGGCGCGACGCTGGAAGGTTCCAGCCGTCCGTTTCTTGTCACATCCGGGGTCGCGTTACTGGCTCCCGGTCGAATCGCGACGGAGAGGGACGTTGCACTTCCCGTCTCCGAATCGTTCCCGCGTGCTTCGGAGGCGGCCGTTTCAGAACTTATCGCGCGCGGTGTTCGGGCGACCACGATACGCCTGGCACCGTCGGTTCACGGTATGGGCGACCATGGTTTCGTGCCGCGTCTGGCCGCCATCGCTCGCGAAAAAGGTGTCTCGGCGTACGTGGGCGAAGGGCTCAACCGCTGGCCTGCCGTGCATCGGCTGGATGCCGCCCGTGTCTACCGGCTTGCCCTGGAGAAAGTTACGGCGGGACCTTTTCATGCAATCGGCGAAACGGGCGTTGCGCTCAAGGACATCGCCGGGGCTATAGGCCGTAGCCTGGGCTTACCGCTAGCTTCACTCTCTGCGGACGAGGCCGCTGAGCATTTCGGATGGTTTGCACCATTTGTGGCAATTGATGCCCCTGCTAATAGTGATCGCACGCGTGTGCTGTTGGGCTGGACGCCTGAGCAAGCTGGCCTCCTCGCCGACCTTGCGCAATCCGGTTATTTCAGCATCGGACCGGCCGCGTCCTCTCACTGAATTTACATCGAAGGAGCCCGAAATGCGGGTTTTCATCGCGGGTGCCACAGGCTTCATAGGCTCCGCTATCGTTCGCAGTCTCTCACCGCTGGGCATGAGGTTATCCTGTGCGAAAAATCGAACGTCAGCCGTTTGATGACAAACGGGCAACGAAATGCGGCCGGATCGCGAGCGGGTTGAAGTCTCTGGCTGAGCCGCGCAGGCGGCTCATTGAAACGGCGTTATGCATTGGGCCATCCTAGCCGCTGCGCCCGATCAAGCGAGGCTCGTACGACAACCCGATGAAAAGGTGCGATGAGCGCAATATAGGCTCGCCCTAGCGGACGATTGTAGAAGACGAGCGTCGTCAGTACGAGGCGGTGTCGACCGTGAGATGACGGCTGCACGAGGACCGACACGCGGAAATCCAGATGCGTGTCATCCTCGCCGATGACGATCTCGTCGTCATATCGTTCGAATACGTGAAACAGGCTGATCCTGTCGCCTCCTTTCTGCTTGAGGTCAACGGCTGTCTTCAAGCCGAACGGCCGCACGAGAATGTCCCGGAATCTCAGCAGCATCCCAATCCATGCGGGCTGCCTGGCAAAGACGTGTCGTGCGAGAGTCTCCGCGTCGTGGCAGGCACTTTCTGGCAGGTCCACCGAGAACGCGTCCCCGAAATCAGCGAGGCGGTACGACGATCTCAGCTGCGAGGCCGGCGGTAAATCGGACTGTTCGATCTTCGGATAGCAGTACATGCGCGATCTCCAGTGCGAGGCGGCTGGGCCGAAACATTAGAGCAGCGAGATGCCGCCATCGACCACCGACTCCGCCCCCAGCAAATACGCGAAACGTCAGTCGCCAGAAATAGCCGCCGCTGTGGCGATATCGCTCGCTTCGCCCATCCGGGCACCTCGAAGGTCCGGAGGCGTCATGCTGACTTTTTTCTACTGCTATGCCGGCAAAAGACCAGCAATACGATAGCTTTCAATTAACCCGTCATAGACAGCGATATCCGCGCGACTTCTGGCGATGAGTTGAGCGCCAGCGACGGCTGCGAAGATCGCGCGAGCACGCCCCTCGCACTCCTTGGCGCTGGTCATGGCCGTGGCGGATAGCACCTTGCTCAGCCATGCAACATTCACGTCAGCAAAGGTTTGGACCTCTTTCGTCACCGCCTCCGGCAAGTCATCGGATTCGGCAGCCATGAAGCTGCAGAGGCATATGCGATTACCACGCTCCAGTGCCTCACGAAATGTATCCGGATAGCGGCGCAGGCAGTCGATCGGATTCGCGGATTCGGCCCAAAGTGCGTCCAGCGTGGCTGCCGAGTCCTCCCAATAACGCCTTGCCACCGCTGCTCCGAGATCGGACTTGCTCGCGAAGTGATGGTAGATGCTCGCGGCCTTGATGCCGACAGCCTCAGCAAGATCACGAAAATTCAGGCCGCTGTAGCCGTGCGCCTGCGCAATCTTTGTAGCAGCCACCAGGATTCGCTCCCTGGAACTCAAGCCCGAATCGTTCTTCACTACGACCGCCTCCGCAAGCTGGGATGACTGTTGACACAGCGAATTATACCTTCTATGGTAAACCTAACAAGCGTTAGGTAGGTTGATGGAGATACTTCGCCATATCCTCCGATCCCGAGCACCAGCCACCACCTGGAGAGGTAAGCATGACATCAAGCATCATTCATCGCGATGTAACCGAACTCCCCGTCATGACGATTTACGATTTTCCCGAGGGACCTTACCCGACACGCGTGCGTATCGCCTTGGCCGAAAAGAATCTGCAATCGCGCGTCGAGTTCGTGATGGTCGATCTTTACAAGGGAGAGCATAAAAGGCCCGAGTTCATCTCAGGGAAAAACTACTCGGGTACGCTACCGGTCCTCGAACTCAATGACGGAACCTGCATCGCCGAATGCACCGCCATTACCGAATACCTCGATACGCTCGATGGCGCACCCACGCTGACCGGCAAAACACCGCTCGACAAGGGCGTGATCCACATGATGAGCAAGCGCGCCGAGCTCGAATTGCTCGACGCCATCAGTGTCTATTTCCACCACGCCACGCCTGGTCTCGGGCCCGAAGTCGAGCTATATCAGAACCCCGAATGGGGGTTTCGTCAGCGCGACAAAGCACTCAGAGGCATGCACTACTTCAATGACGTCCTGAGAAGGCAGCCGTTTGTCGCCGGCGATACGTTCTCGATGGCCGACATCACCGTCATTGGCGGCCTGGTCTTTGCGTCGATCGTGAAGCTGCCGGTGCCCGCAGAGTGCGAAGCCCTTCTCGCCTGGTACGCGAGAATGCGCGAACGCCCGAGCGTCGGGAGCCAGCCGGCATTTGCCTGAAATCGCAGATGTTGTCAGCCTTCATTGATGAGCGACCGATCTTTGGTTGCAAAACTGGCGCGACCCGGTATTCGCGACCTTCGTGCCAGCGATCGCAGGGCTGCCTTAGAGGCGGCGAGCAGCGAGATTTCCGACGACTGGGCACAGCGGAGGTTCAGCCTTACATTGCTTGCTCCCACCAGTCGCGGGTGTTCACGTTAGCGGCGTCGGCGAGAGCTTCCAGTTCCGCGATGTCGTCGTTGGTGAGTGTGATGCTGCCGGCTCGGACGAGACTCTCGATATAGTGGGGCTTGGTGACGCCGATGATCGGCGTCGTGCCCTTGGCGATGGCCCACGCTGCCGCGACATCGGGAGCTGCTGCACCCTGCTTCTGGCCGATTGAGGCGAGTTTGTCCGTCAGCGCCTTCAGGTGAGACAGGATGTCGTTGTAACTTTCCGCCCGGTTGCTGCCTTCCGGCAGCGGGTTTTCCGGGACCGCAGCGAGGCGAGATGGCCGCGCGGCACGTTTGCGTTGCCGGCGTACTCGCAGCCCCGCAAGCACTGGTATCAGTGGTTCATGTCACTCGTCTTGAACCAGAGCGCCTGCGCAATGGCAAATACCGGATGGCGGCGGCTCATCGGCACACGCGTATTTGCGTGTAGCCCTGGGATGCGTCTCAGATACGAGTCGTTGTCGAGCGCGTGCGCTTCTCGCTCAATACATCCCGAGATTGCGCTGCAACGCCGCCGCAAAGTGCGCCGTGACGGCGGCTTCGGCGGCATCCGGATCACGCACCCTGCAAGCCTCGAGAATCGCGAGGTGTTCCCTGAGCGTGCGCAGTACGAGCGGCGCAGTGAGCTTGCGTTCGAGGCGCAACAGTTTCAGGTAATTGTGCATGCGCCGGTAACTGTTCTCGACGAGCGGATTGCCGAGCGACGTGATGACCGCATGATGCAGCGAGGTTTCGAGCGCTTCGACTTCGGTGAGGTGCTGCGCATTGAGACCTTGCTTCTCGATCGCGGTCACCAGCGCGAGATGTCGCTTTTCGAGTGAACGAATCGACTCTTCATCCGCGGTCTCGGCGAACACGCGGATCGCCGCGCGCTCGATGATGCTGCGGAACTGATACGTCGCCCGAGTCAGTTCGAGCCCCGGCTTGATGAACTGAATGCCCGAGCGCGGGTGAATTGTCAGTACCCCTTCCGCTTCGAGCACACGCAATGCGTCACGCAGCGGCGCTACGGGTATACCCAGAAGCTGGACGAGTTCCTTCTGCGAAACGAATGCACCGGCAGGCAGTTTGCGCTCGAACAACCCCTCGAGAATCCGCTCGTACGCAATGTCGCTGAGCCGCGCGCCGCCGCTTGCAGTCTCGGTGGCCGGCGAACTTTCCACGGCTGTTTCACCGGATGCCGTCTCGGCGAGGGCATCTTTTCTCGTTCTACCCACTTGAGATCTCCGATCGTAACGACTAGCATGATATATCACCAACGCCATCTGATCTATCAGCGCACCCAATCATGCGTATCGTTGACTTCCGTATTACGCGTTTCCAGTTTGCCCGAGATCGGGTGATCGGCGATAGCCAGGTCCGGGCCGACGATGCTCACGTCGTGGCGCTCGAGCTGATCGGTGAGAACGGGCTCACCGGCCTGGGCTTTGCGCAGTCATTGTTCGTGCCGTTGCCGCCCGAAGTGGAAATCGAGCGCATTTTCCGCTCTGAAGTCTGGTCCACGCTGGAAGGAGAGCGGCCGCTCGCACTGGTGCACCGTATAGCGCGTCCGCGCGGCGGCAACCACCGCGCGTGGACGTTGCCTTTCCATGAAGCAATCCAGGTCGCGCTATGGGACCTGGCCGCGAAGCAGGTGGGCATGCCGCTTTGGCAGATGCTCGGTGCACAGCGCGACCGGATCAAGGCGTACGCAAGCGGGCTCGACTTTCATCTGGGCGACACCGACTTCGCCGAACTTTTTGGACGTGCCGACGCACTCGGCTATACCGCGTTCAAGATCAAGGTCGGGCACCCGGACTTCGAGCGCGACCTTCATCGCCTCGACTTGCTTAAGAAGCTCGTGCGGGCCGACGCGCAGTTCATGATCGATGCAAACGAAGCGTGGTCGCCCAAGGAAGCCGTCGTGAAACTCGAACGCATCCGCGACGCCGGTCACGCCTTGCTCTGGGTCGAGGATCCGACGTTGCGCAACGATTTCGAAGGCCTGCGGCACATCCGGCACAACGCCACGTGGACCGCGCTGAATACGGGTGAGTATCTCGATGCGAGTGGCAAGCGTGCATTGATGGAGGCCGGCGCGGTCGATATCCTCAACGTGCACGGGCAGGTGACGGATGTCATGCGCGTGGGCTGGCTCGCGGCCGACCTCGGTGTGCCGGTCAGCATGGGCAATACCTTCCTCGAAGTGGGCGTGCACTGCGCATGCGCGCTGCCCGACGTCGAGTGGCTTGAATATTCATTCCAGAACTTCGACGCGCTGGTCGAAGAGCCGATCGCCATTGTCGACGGCATTGCGATGGCACCCGATCGTCCCGGACACGGGCTCGAACTCAGCGAATATGCGCGCCGCGAACTACGGCGGCCCGATGTGCTTGACCGCAGCGAGCTTGGCGCGCCGCCGGTCTCGAAACCAGCGGTCGTACAGACGGCCGGCTAGGCATGGATCTCACATAAAAACCATTGGAGATAGCTGTGCGAAGCCCATTCATCTCACGCATCGCGGTGTGTCTTGCCGGACTCGCATTTTTCGCCGCCGCCACGGCACAGACCCTGACGGTCTGGGACTGGAAGTCGAGCGATCCCGTTACGTCGACGTATTTCCAGAAGGTCAGGAAAGACTTTGAAGCCACGCATCCGGGCGTCACGGTGAAGTTCGTCGGCCAGCCGATCGAGCAGTACTACACGATCCTGGGCACCTCGCTGTCGGCTAACGCCGGGCCCGACGTGTTTCTGATGAACGGCGGCGCGCAGGCACGTGCACGGATGTCGGACCTCGTCGATCTCAACGGGCTCGACAAAGGCATGCTCGGGGTGAAGGAGTTTCAGGACGCAAGCGGCAAGACCTATGCATTGCCGCTGACGCTTCAGGGGTTTGTCGTGTATTACAACAAGGCCCTCTACACGCAGGTCGGACTCGATCCGAACAAGCCGCCGAAGAACTGGGGCGATCTCAAGCGCGTTTGCGCGGCCTTCAAGGCCAAGGGCGGCAAGATCCCGTGCCTTGCGCTCGGCAACAAGGAAGGCTACGGTGCTGAATTCTTCTTCTCCTCGCTGGCCGCGACGTCGATGACACCCGACGAACAGGCGCGATTCGCGGCGGGCAAGCTCAAGTGGTCGAGCCCGCAGGTCAAGGGGATTCTCCGGGCGTGGGTCGATACGCAAAGGGATGGCTGGTATCCGAAGGGCGCGAACTCCACGACGAAGTTCATGGATGAATACGAGCAATTCATGCGCGGCGATGCGGGCAACACGATCGGCCTCATTTCCGATGTCGCGCACTGGAAGCAGTTCGAGAGTTTCCTCACGCCCGAAAAGCTCGGTGTCTACAAGATGCCGTCGCCAACCGTTGCAGCCGGCAATCCGCCCGACGATCCCCGTATGCCCGTGTCCGGCGGTATCGGCTACGGCGTGAACAAGGCGTCGAAGAATGTCGCGCTGGCCAAGCAACTCGTGCAAGAGCTGGCGAGCCCGGCGGCCCTCCAGGTCTTCGCCAACGATGCGGGCGCGCTGCCGGCGAACAGCAGTGTCGACCTCGCTTCGTTCAAGGGCCCGACCGTCAAGATCGTTCTCGGATGGCTCAAGGACTCCGCCGTGACGACGACGCTGCTCGGCGCATCGGCGGTCGAGATGGAAGAGTGGCACCGTCAGAGCCAGCTGCTGCTTAATGGCGATACGACGGTCGACAAGGCCGCTGCGCGTATGGATGAAGTCCAGGCGTCGGCAAAGCGGTGATGTGTAAAGCGAGGCGAACCAGGCCAGCCCCTGGGGACTGGTGGCACTCGAAAGCACGTTGAAATACGACCCAGACATGTCGAAATCTTCTGCATCTGTGACGAGCGGCGCGGCACCCGCATCCAGGGCGTCGCCTGCCGTGGCCAGGCCGGGCGGTGACCGTTCGGAGCAGCGCATGGCGTTCGTGCTGTTGCTTCCCGCTTTGCTGCTCGTCATCGTCTTCCGCATCTTTCCGCTCGGATGGGGCGCAGTGCTGTCGTTCCTCGGCGTGACGCCGTCGGGTGCGGTCGGCTTTGTCGGTGCGTCGAACTACGTTGCGCTCGCGCACGATCCGTCATTCCGCGATTCGATGGTCAACACACTGATCCTGCTGGCCACTCTGCCAATCTGGGTCATGCTGCCGATGGTGCTGGCGATCCTGATTCATCAGGGGGTGCCGGGCGGCAAGGTGTTTCGTGCGGTCTATTTCTTCCCGGCCGTGTTGTCGAGCGTGATCATCGGCTCGATCTTCAATGTGGTCCTGCGATACGACGGCAACCTCAATGCGATGCTCGGTACGCTTGGCATCGATGCGGTCGACTGGCTCGGCAACGGTTCGACCGCACTCATGAGCCTGATCGGCGTGCAGATGTGGTCGACTTTCGGCATGGGCGTGCTGATCTTCATGGCGGGCCTGTCGACGGTACCCGACGAAATGATCGAAGCCGCTCGGCTTGACGGCGCCAATTTCTGGCAGACGTGGATCTACATCATCATCCCGACGCTGCGGCCGATCATCGAATTCGTGGCCGTCGTCACGACGGTCGGCGTGCTGACGTCGATGTTCGGACTCATCTACGTGCTGACCGATGGGGGTCCCGGCACATCGACGACCTTGCCGGAATTCCTGATCTGGATCGAGCAGGGCAAGATGAATCGCCCATCGTATGCGGCGGCGATCTCCGTCGTGCTATTTGCGCTGATGGGCGGCATTGCATGGCTGCAGATCCGGATCATGACCCGTAACGCGAACCTCTGAGGCTCATGGCATGGCGATCACCGTAAAGCAGGACCGGCGAGTGCTCTGGACGCTGTCCGTTCCGATGGCCGTGCTCGCCGTGTCGTGCGTCTATCCGCTGGCGTTTGCGCTCAACAACGCGTTCAAGTCGACGCGTGACTATATCCTTGACCGTTTCGGCATCGCGGCTCATCCGACGTTCGAGAACTTCATTCAAGCTTGCGTGCAGGCCAATCTTGGCGAGTACTACATCAACTCGATACTCGTGACGGTGGGCGCGGTCGCGTGCTTGCTGGTCGTTTCATCGCTCGCGGGCTTTACGTTCGCATTTCTGCGGTTCCCGTATCGCAAGCTGATTTTCGTGGTCATCCTCGCGTCGCTGATGATTCCGGTGCAGGTGGTGCTCGTGCCGTTCTATCAGACGATTATTGCGTTGGGTCTGTTGAACACGCGCGTCGGCCTGATCATTTCCTATACCGCCTTCTTTCTTCCGTTTAGCGTGTATCTGATGACCGCGTTTTATTCGAGCGTGCCGCGTGACCTGCTCGAGGCCGCACGGATCGATGGCGCGAGCATTCTGCAGGCATGGTGGTACGTGATGCTGCCGATGGGCAAGCCTGCGCTCGTCACGCTCGGCATTCTGAACACGCTGTATTGCTGGAACGACGTATTGATTTCGCTGCTCGTGCTCCAGGACAAGCGCACGTTAATGGTCGGTATCGCCGCATTGCGCGGCGAATATACGACGAACGTTCCGCTGTTGTGCGCGGGTCTTGTGCTGGCCGCGGCGCCGATCGTCGTGCTTTACGTCGTGTTCCAGCGGCGCATCGTGTCCGGCATCGCCGTGGGTGCGGTAAAGGGGTGATTCAGCTCATGTACCACCCGAACCATCGCGGTGTACCCCTCGAGGTCGGGGTGGATGGCTTCGGCCGCGGTCGGGACATCGAGTCGTTTTCAACGATGTCGAGACCCGCTGTGCGCCAGGTACAACGACGCGTCTGCGGTACGCCAGGATGCTGGATCGCCTGTGCCGGCATCTTGTCGAGATTGAAGTTCGCAGCAGTAATCCGGCGACCGGAATTGTCGCGTTCCAGCGCTGGCCGGACGATGAGCCGCCTCCTCTCTATCTCGATCCGTCCGCCGACCATCGGTTGCAGGGGTGGGTCGCGCCGACCGGCACAGACGACGAACGCATATCGCAAACGGGGCCATTGTGGCGCTGCTTCTCGGCGGCGGAATAACAGCTGCCGAACTACGGCGGACACAACGTCAACACGTTGTCGTTGATGGTGTGCGACCACATGTGTACGTTCCCAAGCACGGCCCTCGCGAGCCCCGGAAGGTGACGCTCCCTGAGTTCTCACTTGCAGCACTGATCGCCTGGAAGGAGGCGCATGCCCTCGAGGCGGATCATGCACTGCTTTTTACGGCGCCCGGAAATAGCACCTCAATCAACGATGTGTTGTTAGGGGCCGTTGTGAAAGATGCGCTCGCGGCGATCGGGTTTCTCGCGCCCGACATGAGTCCCCGCGTGCTTCGCAATACATTTGCCCGTCGACAGCTGCTGTCGGGCAGGACTAACGAAGATACGACCCGGATGCTGGGTCTCGTGAGCCATCGCACAGTCACGCGGTTGCGCGCGACGATCGTTGAAGCATGCGAGTGTCGCTGATCGACCCAAACCAGCCGGTCGCGCTATCAGCGGCTCAAGGGCAGGTAACGCGACTACTCCGGTCATCCAATGCGCCTTCCGGAGATACCTGGGTCCGTTCCATGAACGACATATTCATGGCGACTGCGTGGGAAACTGGAAGACGTGGCCGCGCGTCAGCTACTGCTTGAACCTGTTCTCTCACCGGCAGGGCTCACCTTTTCGAGGGTATATTCGCCGCGATGTGAGACAGGAGCCCACTCGCTTCATACATGCCCAGCCAAATGAAAGCGTGAGGCGGGATGCCATAGCCGAACCGCTGTCGCGACCGCCTCACCGACCCATGTGCGCCGCCACACCATGAGGCAAGGCTCACCAATGTCCATCTCCAGTTGCCGGCGGATCTGCGCGTCGGGCTTGTGCGCATAGATGCGGAATTCCGCGCGCTGGATCGGTGCCAGCCGCACCATGTAACGATTGGGCGTTTCCAATGAGAAATCCCGCTCCAGATAGTGCGGGAACACCTTTGGATTGACGTAGCGGTCTTCATACTGGATCGGCTCCCCCTCCTCCAGATGCACGATGGTGGAGTGGAACACCGGACCGCTGGCGAGATCGAGTTCGCTGATCGCCGTCTGCAGGTTGCTCGTCCCGAGCCCGATCACGCGCGCGGCGTGTCGATGGCCTCGCGAGGCAATCTCATCGGCGATATTGCGGATTTCAAGCACCGTGGACTCGTACTCGCGCGGCGCCACAAAGGTGCCCAAGCCCTGCACGCGCGTCAGGACGCGCTCGGTGGTCAATTCGCGCAAAGCGCGGGAGACCGTCATGCGAGCCACCCCGAATTCCTTGACGAGCATGGTCTCCGAAGGAATCGCGTCCCCCGGCTTCCACGTGCCGTTCGCGATGCGCTCTATCACGTAGCGCTTGATCTGCTCATATGCGGGCGCAAGCTTGCGCTGCGTCCGTCCTGTTTCTTCCACTGCCTGCACGGTAGAGTTCATGCGCGTCATTTTCCCAACATGATCTATTTTTCTTGCTGGCGCTGTGCAACACCTCGCTCGAGTCCACTCGAGTGCCTCAACTGCCCACTGCGCCAGGCATGGCGTCGTTGGCGGGCTGCGCGGTACTGCGCGCCGCGGGCTCCATCGCCGCGGCCGTCCACAGGACAGGCGCCGACCTCGCGGGCAACGGGTCGGGCACCGGCGGCGGATCGCGATCGGCGATCATGCGGAAGGCCAGCGTCATATCGTCGGCAAGCGGGCGGTCATCGCGATAGGTCGGCACAATGGCGCGAATTTGTGCGTGCAGCCCCTCGGTGTATGGCGCGCGCTCGGCCTTGACCGGCTGCAGGTCGTACGCCTGCACCGCCGCGAGCAGCTCGATGCCGAGGATACGGCTGCTGTTTTCGAGCACCGCGAGCGCCTTGAGCGCAGCCGGCGTCGCGTGGCAGAGATGATCCTCCTGCAGCCCCGAGGTCACGCCACCATCGAGGCTTGCGGGCGCGGCCTCGCGCCGGTTCTGGGCAACCAGCGAGGCTGCCGTGTACTGCGCAATCATGAAGCCCGAGCGCGTGCCGCTTGCTTGCGCCAGGAAGGCGGGCAAGCCGCTCACCAGTGGATTCACGAGCCGGTCGAGACGGCGTTCGGCCATCGCGGCGACCTGAGCCAGCGCGGCGGCGAGACTGTCCATGGCGAGCGCGATCGAAGCGCCCACTGCATGCGCCTGCGAATACACCTGCGGCTCTTGCGGTGTACCCGCGACGA
Source organism: Paraburkholderia sp. BR10923 (assembly GCF_040948765.1). Classification (NCBI taxonomy): domain Bacteria; kingdom Pseudomonadati; phylum Pseudomonadota; class Betaproteobacteria; order Burkholderiales; family Burkholderiaceae; genus Paraburkholderia; species Paraburkholderia sp. BR10923. The sequence goes on from NZ_JBFPKO010000011.1 coordinate 22,813, forward strand.
TCGGATTGTCGGTCGTCGAGGCCAGCTCGCGATTCACCACTTCCGCCGTGGCGGCCAGTACGTCGCGCGCCGCGCCGTGAACGTGCGGAATCGTGCGCATGCTGAGCGGATCCTGCGTGCGACGTCCGATCGACGCCCCCAACAAGCCGCTACCGGCAAGCGCCGCCCGCATGCGCGCGCCCACCTGGGCAAGCCCGGGCGATACGCGAAACGCCAGCGATCCCGCGTCGAAGGCCGCCATCTGTCCGCCAAGATTCTCGAAGCTCATCGCGGACACCACGTCGGCCCAGTCTAGCAGCCGCTGCGCGCGCCGGAGTGCAAGTGCCGCGAGGCCGGTCACGCAGGGCGTGCCGTTCACGAGGCTCAAACCCTCTTTCGCTTCGAGCGACAGTGGTTCGAGCCCGAGCCGCCGCAGCGCCTCGGCGCCGCTCATGCGTTTGCCGCGCCACTTCACGTGCCCCGCACCCACGCAGACCAGCGCGATGTGCGCCATGTGGCTCAGGTAGCCGACGGAGCCAAAGGCGGGCACCTCGGGCAGGCAGTCCGCTTCGAGCAGCGCGAGCAGACGCTCGACGACTTCAATACGCACACCCGAGTGTCCATGCGCGTAGTTGTTGATGGCGGCCGCAATGATCGCGCGCGTCTCCTCGGCGCCGAGCGGCGCACCAACACCCACCGCGTGGCTCATCAGGATGTTGTGCGACAGATCGTGCTGCTCTGCTGGCGACACCACCACATCGCACAGCGCGCCCACGCCCGTATTCACGCCATACGCGCGAATACCGCGCGCAACGATCTGATCGATGAGTTCGCGAGCGGCACGGATCCGTGCACGCGCGTACGCGGAAAGCTCGAGCGTGGCGCCCGCCGCGACTGCGCAAACGTCGCGCCAATCGAGAGGCTGCTCGGAACGGGTAACTGACATAACGCGGCCTGCCGGTGGATTATTGGGTGTTGCGGTCTTCATGGCTCGACACGAATTGGCGGAAACGCTGCGATTTCAGATCGCCGAAGACCTCCTCGGGCGTGCCGTCCGAGTCCACCTGGCCCTGATGCAGAAACATCACGCGATTGGACACGTGCCTGGCGAATCCCATTTCGTGTGTCACCACGAGCATCGTGCGACCTTCGTCGGCCAGCGCGCGCATCACGCGCAGCACTTCGCCGACCAGTTCCGGGTCGAGCGCCGAGGTCGGCTCGTCGAACAGCATTACCTTCGGACGCATGGCGAGCGCCCGTGCGATTGCCACGCGCTGCTGCTGGCCGCCCGAGAGGTGCGCCGGGTAGTGGCCGCGCTTGTCCGCGAGCCCCACCTTGGCGAGCAGCGCCTCGGCCTCCTCGACGGCCTCCGCGCGGCTGCGCTTTTGCACCCGCATCGGACCTTCGATCAGGTTCTCGATCACGGTCATGTGAGACCACAGGTTAAAGTTCTGGAACACCATACCGAGCTGCGAACGCACGCGGTCCACCTGGCGGCGGTCGTCCGGTTGCAGCTTGCCGTCGCGGCGGCGCTTCATTTTGAGCTCCTCGCCGCCGAGCGCAACCGAGCCATCGTCCGGAATCTCGAGCAGGTTCAGGCAGCGCAGGAAGGTGCTCTTGCCCGAGCCGCTCGCGCCCAGAATGGAAATCACGTCGCCTTCGTGGGCGTCGAGCGAAATGCCCTTGAGGACATGATGGTCACCGAAGGACTTGTGGATGTTTCTCACGGAAAGGGCGACCGGTGCAGCTGCATTCATAAGTTTCTCCGGATGGGGCGGCCGCTCACGAGGCTGCGCGATGGGTTTCGAGTTTCGCTGCGGGGCGGCGGACGACCGACGGCGCGGGGCGCAGATGGTGCGAGAGGCGGCGTTCGAGGAGTCCGAGGATCCGCACGACGAGGAAATTGAGGAACAGGTAGATCAGCGCGGCGCAGGTGAAGACCTCGGTCGTGCGATAGGTCTGCTGGATGATCTGCTGCGCGACGCCGGTCACTTCCCACACGGTGACGAGGCTCGCCAGCGCCGTCGACTTCACGAGCAATACGGCCTCGGTCGAATAGGCGGGCAGGCACTGGCGCAGCGCGATCGGCCCGATCACCCGGCGCAGCAGCGCGAAGCCCGACAGACCGATCGCATAGCCCGCCTCGATCTGCCCCACCGGCACGGCCATCAGCCCGCCGCGGATGATTTCGGCGGTGTAGCCCGCCGTGCACAGTGCCAGTGACAGCACGGCGCAGATGTACGGCTCGCGCAGCACGGGCCACAGGAAACTCTCGCGGATCACACCGAACTGGCCGAGCCCGTAGTACACGAGAAACATCTGGATCAGCAGCGGCGAGCCGCGAAACACCAGAATGTAGGCACGCGCGAAACGGTTGGGCAACCAGTGCGGCGACACGCGCATCGTCACGATCACGAGCGAGAGCAGGCCGCCCAGCACCAGCGACGCGAAGAACAGGCCCAGCGTGATCGGGACAGCCGCGATCAACTGGCGCATCGTGTCGAGAAGGAAGTCGAAATCGATATGCATGATGGGGGCGCCGTGGTGTCAGTTACGTGCGAAATTGCGCTTGAAGGACCGTGCGACGATCGCTTCCGCGCGGCCGAAAACGCGGTTCGACATGCCCGTCATCACGAGATAGAGAGCCCCGCCCACCACGAAGAAGAGGAAATACTGGTGTGTGGAACCGGCGGCCACCTGGCTTGCGCGCAGCAGTTCGGCCAGTCCGGTGACGGAAATCAGCGCGGAATCCTTGAGGCTCAGTTGCCAGACGTTTCCGATGCCAGGGAGTGCGAATCGCAGTACCTGGGGAATCAGGATGCGGCGCGCCATGGTGAGCGTAGGCATGCCGATCGCCCGCGCCGCTTCCAGTTCGCCGCGCGAGACGGCCAATACCGCAGCGCGATACACCTCCGCCTGGTAAGCGCCGGAAATCATGCCTACCGCGAACGCACCGATTGCAAAAGGCGGCACGCCGATGAAGCCGTCCGCGCCGAACCACTGGCCGATCGACGAAACCAGCGTCGAGCCGCCGAAGTAGAACAGATAGATGACGAGCAACTCAGGCACGCCGCGAAAGACGGTGGTGTAGCAGTCACCGATCACGCGCGCCGTGCGATAGCGCGAGAGCTTCGCGGCGGCGATGAGCGCGCCGAATATGGCACCGATCGCGAGCGCAGCGAGCGTCAGGGCAACAGTCATGAGCGCACCGAGCAACAGCACGCCGGCCCAGCCATCAGGACCAAATCCAAGCATTTCGAACAGAGACATTTTCCTACCCCAGGCAAGCTTGCGAACGGGGCCGCGCGCCCTCAACCAGGTGCTGCGCGGCGCGCGGCCAGACCGTAGGCGCCGCTCAGGGCGTCACGTCGGTCTTGAACCACTTCTGCGAGAGCTTTTTCACCGTGCCGTCGGCGAGCGCGGCAGCAATCGCCGTGTCGAACTTCGCCTTGAGGTCGGCGTCCTGCTTGCGGAAAGCGAGCCCTTCGCCCGGCCCCCAGATCGGGCCGCCGATCTTCGGGCCGACCGTCACCGTGGAGGACGCTTCCCTCTTGTCGGCATTGGCGGCGTAGTAGGTCACGTCGTCAAACGAGGCGTCGATGCGGCCGTTGGCCAGATCGAGATCGCGCTCCGGCGAAGTCTTGTACACGCGGATCGACGCGACATCCTTGAAGTTCTCGTTGATGAAGCGTGTATAGACCGTGCCGGACTGGATGCCGATCGTCTTGCCCTTGAACGCGGTGCGCAGCGCGTCCACAGCGGGGGCTTGGGACCGCGCGTCACTATCAAGCTTCAGCGGGGGGGCGCTGGCGGCCGTCTTCGGCACGATCTTCGTGTCGGTCACAGCGAAGGTCGCGGGCGTCGCCGCATAGGGCTTTGAGAATGCAATGATCTTCTCGCGCTCGGGCGTGATCGAGATCGCGTCCATCAGCACATCGAACTTGCCGGCCTGAAGGCCCGGAATCATGCCGTCCCAGTCCTGCGCCACGAGATTGCACTGCAGCTGCGCGCGAGCGCACAGGTTCGCGACCAGCTCAGGCTCGAAACCGCCCAGCTTGCCGCCCGGCAGCGTCAGGTTCCAGGGCGCGTAGCCCCCTTCGAGCGCGATCGTCACCGTCTTCCATTCTTTTGCCTGCGCGACACCGCCGCAGAGCATGGCGGCACCGACTGCAGCACCGATCAATCCCTTCGCCAACCCGCTGTACTTCGCGTGCATCTCGACTCTCCTGTGATTGCGAAACCTCTGGAATGAGCGCGCGACTCTGTTCGCATCGCATCTTGTCTAGACAGGATGCTGAAAAAAAAATCTGGATGCAAGCTGAATTCCAAAAAACCAGGTCTTATCTGGGGTATGCCCCGAGTCGGCGATCAGGCACACCGATCGTGCTGAGAGATGGATCTGCGGAGCCATTGATGACCTCAGTGCGCCATGGCACGGGTCTTGTCGCGCATCGGTGAACCCTGAATTTGGAGCTTCCGGAACATCTTTGCTTCCGGGACCACTCCGCTTCCTGGAAAGTGGGACGCGCCAGGTTTGGTAATGAACAAAGGAATGGTTCGCAGTCACGTTGCCTAGACAACATCGTTTGTTCAATGGTCGCCACTTCGACCGCGAGGACACCGCCCTCTGCGTTCGCGTACGTGCACCGGTGGCTTCACACTGACACGTGGACAGTCAGTTCTTTCCAAGGACCTAAACCGGGGTAAGGCCAACCACATCGAAAAAAATAGTGTCCGCCGCCGGGGCAGCTAACGGAGCAGTGCGCACATCCTGACCGGCGTCTCAAAGACGGTAGTTTTTTTAGGTTTGCCCAACGCCTGCCCGCGAGCGCTGACGCGTGCTTGCGAGCCCGCGGACATGGGCAGGCGTCGAACAAACCGTAAGACAAGCGCGCGTCGCGCATCGGGCGGGTTTCGAAGTGGACCGGCCGTTCGAATGACCTCTGCACGGTTCAGGCGAGCGGCAGAAAGTGGCCGGGTTCTGCCTGATGGGGGCCGCTGGCACTTGGCCGCCACCGGGCCGGCGGCGAATGCACCAAACCGACCCTGAGCCGTCGGCGACGAGCGACAGCTTTTCCAGAGTGCCGTCGTCAGCTTCTGCGTTTGACGGGTCGTGAGGCTATCGACGATCGGCGCATCTCTGTGCCCAGCGCGTGATCTTGACGCTGAGCGGTTGTACGCGGGTATTCCGGAACGATCGGATTAACCAGTCTCCGCCAGATTTTACGAGGACATAGGTTTGATAGGATCTCTTTCGCTCACTTCCTGCAGTATGGACCAGCGCAATGTTGCTCGAGAGTAGGACGATGCTTTCGATTTCGACCGACAGTCCGGTGTCTTTAAGGACGCCTCGGAAGAGCGCGCTGTGTACCGCAGAATTCTCGGCCCGACTGCGAAGATGCATCCCGTTGAATGTGATGTAGTCAGACTGTTCCGCAAAACTCTGTGCATATGCCGCCCCATCGCCACGCGCCCACGCATCGTGCAAACGAGCTAGCAACGAGCGAATTGCTGTCTCGTCCTCAATCGCGACGACTACGGCTACAAAATTGTTTTCGTCTGCCAATGTTTGCCCCTGGAAAGAAGGCGTTAGCCAAGGGTGTAGCGTGGAAAGGTCCGCGTAAGCGAAATCCACGCTCGTTGGAACAGAATACCCAACCCATCGAACGTCCGCTATCTGACGGGCATTTGTTGAGGCCAAGCGTCCGCAGTTGGCCGAGCGCCGCCTCATGCAATCAGCATGCTCGGCGTCTCGCACGCTAAACCGTTCTATTATCCGGAGGTGCCGCAAACAGGCGCTGCATGATTGCTTCAACGGCTTGTTCGACCGAAACCTTTGCGGTGTCGACGACGAGATTTACCGATTCCCATGGTTCGTATTGACGTTCGAGCACGCTCTTCCATGTCGGCAGCTGAAAGCCCGGGATATCAGCCTTTCGCCCCTCGACCCTCTGACGATGCATCGCGGCGTCCGAACAAACCAACTCGATTTCGAAAATTTGCACACCTGCGTCGAACGCCACATTTGTCCAGGCGCTACGCGTAATGTGCAACGAATTGACCGAGTCCGCGACGACGGTCAACCCAAGCCGTAAGTTATCGCCCGCAACTGCATATGCGGCCAGGTAGCCGGCAGCTCCGATATCCGCCTGCCCGTCCCCGGACGCGAAGAATGCCTGTTCCAACGTGTCGATACGCAGATAAACTGCGGCGAGCCTACGTGCGAGTGTTTGCGCTACCGTTGTCTTTCCGGTTCCCGGTAGTCCCCCGAAGGCGATCAACATCCCCAATGCTCCCTGTATAGCGGTTTCTGTCTAATTGTCGCGGATTCCGGAGGAGACCTTGAGTGACCGGTCATGGCCGGACCGGGTCGATGCCGAATGGGCAAGCGGTGACACGAGAGCGGCAAGTATCAGGTGGAAATCACCTAGATAGACTGCTACGTCATCCAGAGCAGTTGTCGGCCGTACTCCTCGGCTTTAGATTCTCAGGCTGTTGCGGTCCGCGGGCAAAGTGGGCTTGCGTTTCACGCTGCTGAGAAGGAGTAGCGCTACGCCGAGCATGATTCCGACGTCCGCGAAATTGAATATGCCCGTTCTCAGGCGTCCGATACCCATGTTGAAGAAATCGAAAACCCGGCCATCATACACACAGCGATCGATGAGATTGCTAAGTCCACCGCCCAGAATGCAAGCTATCGCAATGACGTCAACTCGGCCAAGCTTGGGCGACCGCAACAACCAACCAACCAGACCGACCAGAATCGCCAAAACACCATATACGAGAATTGCATTGCGCGTCGCGTCGGACATTTCCGCCCCAAGGCTAAGGAACGCGCCATGGTTGTAGGTGGGAAGAACCAGGAGACTTCCGGCAAACAGCGACACTACCTCGCCGGACGACAATATTTGCTTAAACAATGCTTTCGTCAACTGGTCGATAACGATCCAAGCGAGCGCGCAAAACAGCGCAGTGGTAAATCTCTGTTTCGTTGTCATTCGAGGACCGACCCGTAGACTGGCTGGATTACATTGTAGCCATTCCGGAATTCTGGGTAAGAAAACGCAGCGATCGTCATCGATCTATAGACATGTCTCCAATGTCCTATTGTGGCCGAAGCCAGCCGGACATGTCCGGCTCCGCCTCGACGCGGCTGCTGCCTGTCGCATCTTTGAACAGTTCGGCGAATGGCTGTGTCTTCTGCGGCGCCTTGACTTTGCGCGCTGCTCCGTAGGCTGGGTTGTGCCGGATCATCCCGACCGGCGCACGTGCAATACGCCAACGTCGCTTGTCCAGCGCTTCCAACTTCCGTTGCGCCGCGCTCCACGCATCTTGCTTGCCGAGTACATGGCGAAGCCAAGCATAGGCCGGAGTCATCCAGAATCCTCGACAGTCTTGATCCGCTCCGCCTGAGGCCGCAGACGCATGTGTGCGCGGCGTACAGTCCGACTCCAGGTTACTCGCTTCATTCGCTACTCCCCGGCAGTTGATTCCCTGCTTTCCTAGTCAGTCTGCCTCTTCCCGTCGGGAAGCGATGTGGCTGTCACAGTTGCCGCGCTGTAGGACGCGCCGGCACCGGTGCGGACGCCGGCCCTGGCAAGCTGGGACGTGGAAGCTTGCTTGCCGCTGCGGCTGCCGCCTGCAGAGACGTCCCGGCTAACACGATCTCTTTCTCATTTGGGGGCAGTCTGTCAATCGAACGGATCGAGGCTTTCATAACCCAGCATGCGTCGGTGACAGAGGCGCCACTCGGGTTGACGGTAACTTGAGCGAGGCGATCGGCATCGGCTTTGTCTTTGACCTCCGTCATCATGAGCTTACCCAGAGCGATAGTGGCGGCCGTGTGTTCGGCAGCTGTAGGCACATGCTGCGGCGAAGTTTGCGCACTCGCGTGCAGCATCCCGGCGATTAGTCCGAGGTACTCGTCAGTGTCTTCATCAGTAAGGTTAGCGAACGTCATCAGGCGACTCGATATGGCAGCCGCCGAGCGTTGTCCGTAGCAATCGTCCGGTAGGTGGGCAGCGGCAACGCGAGCATATAACGACCAGAACTCTGATCTCTTCGCTGGCGAAATGCGCGTCATCCCGTCAGCAATCAGCGCTCGCCCTGCGGGGCTTTCGACCGGCGGGATGCCTGTCGGGAATCGGGCCCTGAGATCGGGCGCGTCGCGAACCGCACGCTGCCATTTGAGCAGGATCTCCGCTTTCTTCGTGCCAGGCTGCACGCCGGCCTGTTTGAGCCGCTGTTCCTCGATGGCCCGCTCAACCAAAGCTTCGGCGTTTGGCGCCGTCGTACCCGTCATTGCAGTCGTCTTGTCACCGGCGGTGGCCGGCGTCGTCGCATTATTCAGAGCGCACGCACTCAGGCAAAGGGCGCACAAGGCTGCGATAGCGATGCTTCGATTCATACAACTCCCCGCTTCAACTTAGATTTTTTTGATCGGACAAGTGACGCCTTTCGAGCCACGGCTTGAGCAAGTCCGCAAGCAACGTTTCCTTGGCAACTTCTACGACAGGTCGCGCCCGATCACATTAAGGGTTGGGTCGAGCCGACGGATCAGGAACGCTTCGATAGCGGGCGCCTCAAAGCGACTTTCATCAGGAAGTCCTATGGTGCGCACCGCGTGCGCCGCGAGCAGTTTCTGATTTTTGACACGACCGGCTGTCCGGTCCGTGTTCCAGCCAAAATGGGAGCCGAGGCGAGCCCCAAGGCCGTCCGCCTTGCCAATGTATAGCAGGTTGTCATCGCGGTCGAAGATGAAATAAACGCCAGCAGACGCGGCGTTAGGAAAGCTGCTCGATACATAATCGTCGACTATGCTGAACGGAGGCCCCAGCTTCGGCCTGGGGAACTCTCGGTTAAATTCGGAGATGGCGGACTCAACATCGCCAAGCGAAATGGTCTTATTGGTTCTCATGGTCTTCCAGTGCCGCGTGTGGCGGCGAATTTTTCTATCCACCCAATGCGTGCTTTAAAGCGAAACCTGCGAGCGCTTTGATCGCGTCGAAGGTCTGGGATGTCTGCGAGCACGTCAACGCCTTCCTCTATGTCCGATAGCTGCTGCCGTAGTAGATCCCAATCACGTTTCATAATTTTCCTAACCGTGATTCCGTTTGCCCGCTCTTTTGCTTCTAACTCGTGAGCACAGAGGGTGATCTTGCGCATCGGGTCCGCATCGGCGCGACGATACTGAAGGAAGCCGATGCCGTAGCCGATAGCCAACCCAAGAATCAACATGCGCATGCTCGACAAAGTGTCTCCAACGAGTGGTTGATCGCGTGACTGAAATCAGTGTTTTCCTATCTAAAGCGGTAGACCCATGTGGCGCTCAAGTTAGCCCATCCTGCTTCCCACACGTACACGTGTGCAATCTCGCGAATATGGCTTGCATGCTCGACAGATTTCATGACAGCGGAAGTGTCATGCGACTCCAACAGCTCGAAGGCACACCCGCCGAGTAGATTCAAGACGACCACCACAGCATAAATCAACATGACTAAGGCAACCATCCAACTCCGCGTCGCACTGACAATCCCTCTCGCCACAAGGATGACGGATGGCTCAATGTACATCCACCAGCTCCCGTTATCGGAGAGATAGAGCATGAGCGAAATGATCACGGTCTGGAATAGCGCCAATCCGACCCATCGCGGAGCGCGATCTTTAAGAATCTCATCGACGCTGGACTCGTTCGTTGCTCAGCTAGCTCCCTCTAGCGCCAACAGGATTTGGGCGCATTCCGTTGTTTTCCCATGCTTCAGTTGTGATCAGCGATGGCGCAATACAGATGCCACCACCACGCCGTCCGTGTCTGAATCGTCTTCATGCATTTCCATGCATCTTGGTCGCCTGCTCGTATAGCCTTGAACGTCTGATCCATATTTGGGCACATACCAAGCCAAAGCGCATATCGCTCGTTCTCGACGCGGACCAGTGCCTTCCCTAGGGTGAAGACTGCTGCGAGCAGAAGCAAGATGAACAGATCGCGCATGGAAGCCTCTCGTTCTCCCGTTGTCAAAAATCATCGGAGACTAGCAGGCAACGACCGGCTGGAAGCCGTGGCGGCAGCTACACTCTCGCGACAGCCTCGATCTGAGCGCGGTGCGCCTCGAACGCTGCCACCAAGTCGGCTCCTCGCACCGAGGGCGAGTCAAAATGATCCTCAAGGGCCTCTGCCGAGATTTCACATTCGACTTCTGCCCTGCCCACCATCGCGACGAAAAGCGACAGTCGTTTTCGGCGTGTACTTCGCGGGCTTGTTTGAAAAGTGGACCACCATCACTGCTCTCCCTTTCCGTTTTTCGATTTTCCCTACTCTGCAAAGACTTCCTGCAAGGTTCGCAGGGTGTCCAACAACGTCTTATCGGCCACTGCGCCCTCTTTCTTGACTAGGCGCACCTTGTCTACTGCGCGAATCTGGTCCAGAAGGATCAAACCTTGTTTGCGCTTGAACGTCACGGGAATCCGAAACGGCGCTGGCCGCCCCTTGGAAGTCATCGGCGCGACGATGACTGTGCGCAAGTGATCGTGCATTTCGGGAGGCGACACCACGACACAGGGGCGCGCCTTTTGAATATCGCTACCAAGCGTCGGATCGAGCGCAACCAACCAGACTTCCCCGCGCATCACCAGGCAAGCTCCGCGTCATCGGCATTTGAAAACTCGCCCATGACCAGCACGTCGCCGCCACTCCCGGCCAGAGCCTTGCTTGCTTCCGCCCAACCCTCACGGGGTTTGTGCTTCGGACGGCGCAGAACAATGGCGTCGTTCTCGACTTCCATCTCCACTTCGCTCTCCAGCCCGAGTTGCGCAAGGAACGGCTTGGGAATTAGCACGCCCTGCGAGTTCCCCATTCTGCGAATCGTCGTCTTCATGAAACCTCCAAAGTAAGAACAATGTTAAACCATGGCGCGGCAGAAGTAAAGACAATGTTATTACGTGTGGCGTCGCCTGTCTCGCCCGCCGCACCGGGTCGGATGACTCTCATAACACCTCGCAAAACATCTGTCGCAGCCTTTTATCGGACACGGCCAGATAGGGCAAAACGTGGTCGAATTCCGCATGACCGAGAGGTTGCTGCACCGTCTCAATGTCGTACCCTGCTCAACAAGGTTGCTGGCAAACGAGCGGTGTCCAGAATGGAATGATCCACCGCGTATCCCCGCATCCCTGTAGAGCGAGCTGTCACTCGAAAGGCCGCTCCTCTCCGATACCTGTCGGACAGCGTATGAGCACTGGTCTTGTCGCACGGATACGGCGTTCTAAGCGACGGCGCGATCAGGGAGCGGTCTCCAGTCGGCGCGATGATCGATGGTTCGGAGGAACGCGTCAAATGCTTGTTTAGAAAGCGAAACGCTTGCGTTGTTCTCTAACGGATGAAAGAGAAACAACGGTTCTGCGTGCAGATCGTAATCCACAATGAGCCGAACACGCTCCCCTTCATCGTTGACCAGCGCAAGCGGACTCAGGGAGCCGGGCAGGACGCCCAGCAGTTCCATGAGTTTGTCTGGCGACGCGAAGGAGAGACGCTTGCTGCCAAGCAGGTCCGCCAAAACAACCAAATCGAGAGACTTGGAGGCCGTCGTAACGATCAGGTAGTAACGTCCCTTTTTGTCTTGAAGCAGAAGATTCTTGCACCGCGCACCCTCAAGCACAAGGTTGAGTTTGCCTGACTCAGCCATATTGAGCACCGAATCATGCTGCTCGCAAGAGAACGGTATTTGTCTATCGTCGAGGAGCTTCAGTAGTTCGACTTTTCCCAACATTGATGTCTTTTAGTCTTTAAAGTCGCAGGGTGATGGCCGGCTCGCGAAACTGTCTGCACGGCCGACCCCATTCATTTCGGTTATGCGTCGAATACAGGATAAGATGCCTTGCGGATCGCAGCGATGGTCGCATCGGGCGACAGCAACCCCGATTCGTCCAGGATGGTTACCAGCGAGCGGCCCTCCGCCACCGACTGGCGAGCGAGCTTACTTACACGGGCGTAGCCGACCTTGGGAACCAACGCCGTCGCAACTGCCATCGATTCCAAAAGATGCTTCTCGTTACGTTCAACGTCGGCCTGGATGCCCTTGACGCATTTCTGTGCGAAACGTTGAATGCCGTTTGTGAGCAGCACGATGCTGTCAAACATACGAGACGCAACTACGGGCTCGAAATGGTTGATTTCCAATTCACCGTACTGCACTGCCTGAGCAACTGTGACGTCGTTTCCAACGACCGCGAAGCTCAGTTGGAGCATTGCCATCGGTAGGACTGGGTTGACCTTCCCGGGCATGATTGAAGAACCGGCCTGTGCCTCTGGCAGCTTCAGTTCGCCCAAGCCACCCACCGGTCCCGAAGACAGCACCGTCAGGTCGGAAGCAACCTTTGCGAGCGATACGGCGGTCGTGCGGAGTTCTGCCGAAACTCGCGAGAACACGTCCATGTTCTGCATTGCATCGAAGGAGTTCGTTGGTGCCTGATAGTCCACCCCTGTGATTTTGCCAAGATGCGAATACACTGCAGCGCGGTAGCCAGCCGGAGCGCCGAAACCAGTCCCGATCGCCGTGCCACCCAGCGGAAGCGTGCGAAGCTTGTCGCGAACTACATTGAGCTCTTCGGCCAGACGCTTCGTCAAAGAAGCATAGCCTCCAAACAGCTGGCCGAGACGCATCGGTTGCGCGTCCTGTAGGCAGGTGCGGCCCAGATGCAGCACATCGGCAAACTCGGTGGCCTTGCCGTCGAACAGAACCGCAAGTTGCGACAACTCTTCGATCAAAGGTCCGAGCATCGCATATGTCGCGATCTTCAAAGCTGCCGGGTAAGCGTCGTTTGTCGACTGCGAAGCATTGACGTGATCGTTCGGATGAACCACTTCGTAACTGCCCGGTGCGCGTCCGAGGAACTGCTGCGCACGGTTGGCGATGACCTCGTTGAAGTTCATATTCGTCGAAGTCCCGCCCGAACCTTCCATCAAATCTACGAGAAGCGACGCGTCGCACCTCCCGGCGATGACTTCCTGACAGGCCTGTGCGATCGCTTCGCACTGTTCCTTGGTCACGACGTTGTTGTCGAAGTTCGCCAGTGCGGCGGCCCACTTCACCTGTGCGAACGCGTCCCGGAATTGTGCGTAGTGGGCCACATTGAGCGGGGACACCGTAAGATTTTCGACGCCTCGAACGGTGTTCACACCGTAGAGCTTGTCAGCCGGAATGGTGACTTTGCCGACGTAGTCCTGCTCGGTGCGCTGCTCGCCTTGAGTAAGCTTATTCATGAGTGTTCCTTTCGCCAACGGTTATAAGAGATTCGATGTTTGAGCCAACGGCTTTCAGCCTCGGCATGAACGATGTTTTGATGACCATATGCGCGGTCTCGCAAGCGTCATCGAAGAATGCGTTGTATTCGCCTCGTCGCGCCACTAGATAAAGCGAGCGCTCCAAGCCCATTTTGTCAACTACGTGAGTAGCGACGTTGCCCGCATGTGTCACAGCTTGGAGATGGCACATGGGAGATGTTATTGCCCAGCCGATGCCTTCGGCGACCATGGACGTGAGGGCGTCCGCATTGTCCAGCTCCAGCCTGTTGGGGGCGCGAACTTCAATTCGCCGAAGATACCGTTCGATCTGCATGCCAACCTGAGAGGTTCGGTTGAACCGGACGATAGGCAAGCTCTTGGAAAGCGACCGCAGATCGTCCAGAGTTCGCACAGGCTTTGTCATCTCCTTTGGGGTTATAACGAAGTACCGTTCTGAGAACAGCCTGTAGCGAACAACGTCATTCGCATCCATCAACGGGTCGCTGGTTATGATGAGGTCCAGGTCTCGGCGCAACAGAGCTTCGCCCTGCTGCGGACTTAGACCGGTGCGTATCGAGAGCTGCGAAACCCTGCTGAGCAGGTTTTTGGTGAAGAGTGAGCCGCAAGTTGATGCGAAGGAGTCGACCAATCCGATACGCAAATCAGGTTTGATTCCTTGACCTGCCTCGACGACCTGCGCCTTCAGGTTGGCAATTTCCTCACTCAAGACTGCTCCGCGATTCCGAAGTGCGATTCCAAACGGCGTTAATGCGAGTGGTCGTGTCGTACGGTTGACCAGCACGACGCCTAACTCTTCCTCAAGCTGCCGGACTATCTGCGACACACCTGATTGTGAGATGCCCATCCTCGCTGCCGCTGCCGACATGCTTCCTTCTTCGGCAACGGCCACAAAGATTTGCACTGCATGCATGTCGAGTGGTTTGTTCGATGACATTGCTCGGTTCCTGATAGTTGCCTGGCCTCACTGTCGCGTATGCTTGCTGACTTCAGAACCGCATGCTTTTCCGCTTTGAGGAACCGACTGCTCGCCACTCACCACGAAGACGTAAGCCGTCAGGCATGGCGCTTAGCAGCAAGGGATTCTTCCTGGGCGGTGGTATCGGCCTTTACGTCGGTCAAATTCTCATTGCCCGTTTCAGGTGCCATCAGGTGACAGAAGGCCCCGCCAAAGAGCAGCACTGCGACGCATACGCCCAACGCCGCGTGAATGCCGACGTGTTGGACCGCCAGCGGAAGCAAGAACGTGCTGATTGCCGAACCGAAGCGACTTGACGCAACTGCCAGGCCCACGCCAGATGCACGCAGATGAGTCGGGAATAGTTCGGGCGGATAGACGAATTCAAGGTTTGCTGCTGCCGAGAGAATGCATGCGAATGCGCCGAATGCGATCATCGTTCCGACGGGGCCGAAATTGGCATAGGCAAGCACCGCCAGAGCAAGCGATGCGAGGTAGAACGTCCCGATCAGGAAGGCGCGGCGAGACAGCCGATCGACCAGCAAGAGCCCGATGATGGCACCGGCGAACAACAGAACGTTGTAGACAAGGCCGCCAACGAATTTGTCTTTGACGTGCAGCGCCTCAAGCACTCGCGGCGCGAACGTCCCCAATGCGAAGTAAGGGATGACCTGACACGTGTAGAAGACGCAACCGACAAGGGTGTTTTTGCGCCAACGCGGCGAGAACAGCTCGGACCATGCGCCGCCGCGATGCTGATTTGCATCGGCCGCGGGCTTCGGAAGGGTAACCTCGGGACCGAACTTACGGCGAATGATGGCCAGAGCTTGGTCGCCGCGTCCGCGTTTCATCAGCCACATCGGCGATTCGGGCACTATGAGACGGAACGGAAGAATCAACAGGGCGGGAACGCCGCTCGCCGCGAGCATGATTCGCCAGGCGTCCGGGCCAATGTCGCGCATTGCGAACCCGGCAAGGTAGGCGCCAACATAGCCGGCCGCCCAAGCCGCGGCAAGAACGCTGAGCAGGCGTCCCCGGTAGCGACGCGGAGAATACTCAGTGACCAGGGACTTACTCACGACATAGTCAGCGCCGAGAATGAACCCTAAAAGCAGACGCAGAACGAATAGCTGCGTAGGCGAGGTGACAAAGTACTGCGCGCCCGAGACGACGGCGAAGAGCAGCATGTCATAGGCAAAGATCGATCGGCGACCGAACTTGTCTGCAAACGGGCCTGCCAACATGCTGCCGAAGAAGAGGCCCGCAAGCGACGCCGCTCCGAGTAGTCCCATCCAGAACGCGTCGAGGTGAAGAGGGCCCGTTGCCATGCTGACGGCGATGCCGATGATGCCAAGCACGAAACCGTCGCTGAATTGGCCGCCCGTGCCACTAAACGCGACGCCCACGTGGAAAGGACGAAGGGGTACGTCTTCGAGTAACACCTGATTGCTCACTGTCGTCTCCTGTCTCGGTGTAATGCCTAAGTGGTCTTGGCATCTTGAAAACAGTCTATGACGAGAAATTCAGTAAAACAGCAGGTCCAGCCCTAGTATCAGAGTTTCTAATACTAACTCGAAGCAAGGCTGAATCTCAGCGGGCGCCGATTTTTTAAGGGCGTAAAAAAAGCCCAGCGCGTAGCGCCGGGCCGTTCAATGGTACTTCGTCCGGTCAGTTCTCCGTCCCACACCTCTGTGTTTCAGAATTGGTGAAGCATCTCCTGAATCCGGGCCGGGTCTTTTGTGACCGTGAGCGCGAGCATCAAGAGAATTCGAGCCTTCTGCGGATCGAGGTTATCCCCGAGAAGGCCAACGTAAGCGGGATCTTCCGGGACGTAACCGCTGCCGGTTCGCGAGGAACGGACCACAATGACACCCTTATCGATTGCCTTCTTGATCGACGGAAGCGCGAGAAGCGACTCGCTGCCTGCGCCTACGCCTGCCACGACGATGCCACGCGCGCCGTGGGCCACTGCACCGTCATAGAGATAACCTCCGTCGTTCTGATAGCCATACATAATGTCCACTTCAGGAAGCGAATCGAGGTTGGACACGTCGAACGGGGTCTGCATTGTGTGAAGTTTCACTACAGCAGTTTCGAAGTGCGGCACGTTGTCAACCAACGTACCAAGGTAGCCGTCGTCCGGGCTCTTGAACGTATCGAGGCTATCAGCGTTAGTTTTAGTCGTATATCTCGCGGAGCCGATCCGGTCGTTGAGAACAATCATCACCCCTCGCCCGCGCGCCGCCGGTGATGCTGCGACAGTCACCGCCTGAAGCAGGTTGCTAGGGCCGTCCGCGCTAATAGCCGTCGAAGGGCGCATTGAGCCGGTCACGACGACCGGCTTGTCGCTCTTAACGACCAGATTCAGGAAATAGGCGGTCTCTTCGAGTGTATCGGTTCCGTGAGTTATAACCACACCAGCGATATCGGGTTGAGCCAACAGTTCGTTTACTCGCTTCGAAAGCTTAAGAAGAATAGCGTTGGTGATGTTTTCGCTTCCAACGTTCGAGACCTGCTCGCCTGATACCTGGGCGACCTTTCCCAGCGATGGAACCGATTTGAGAAGCGCGTCTGCAGTGAGTACGCCCGGTTTATAGCCCGTCGTCTGCGTTTCGGTAGCCGCGGTTCCAGCGATTGTTCCACCGGTTGCCAGTACAGCAACATGAGGCAGGGCGGTTTGCTGCTGAGTCTGGACTTGAGTTTGCGCTTGGGCATTCAACGGCCCAGTCGCAAGAAAGCCAAAGATGAGGAAAGTGCAAGCAAGGCGTTTCACCTGGCTCAATTGAGCGCATGCGTCTTTCACAGCGTACTCCCGGATTAAAGGTAAAGGATCGCCGGCGCGTCATCGCTTGACGCGGTCGATTGAATCGGACCCAATCGGTAGGTGAAGGGATGCGTGGATGCCTGGCTTCAACTGGTACGGTTCCGATGAGCGAAGTGTAGTAATCCGCGCGACACGCCAAAATAATCGGGCAGCACCATTACTAAATCTGATACTGCTATTCCGTCCGCCTGAAACTTCGCGCTACATCGGGTGAATTCTGATTGCACTGTCGGACCGGTACACGATCGCGAACTATGGACTCGGCGGCAAAAGTCCCCGGCCAGCAGGAGGGCTGGGCGAAGTTCACTTGGCCGATCTTCGCGCTCTTCGTCGTTCTTGGAGCATTATTGGTCGTGGCCGCGCAATCTTATGGTTATTGATGTTGGCGCGCCCAGCAGTGTCGGACTGATGCACCGATGAGTTGTCTTCGCCGACGGTATCGAACGACTGCTCCACCACAGTCAGCGGCCATCCGACGGTCTTTGGCTCGACGGGCCGCTTCGGGTCGTACTGGGCCTTTCGAAGCGCTCCACACACCCCCCATTCGGAGTCGATCACTGCCGCCCACGCGGTTCGACAATATCCCCAGGCCTCATGCCCGCGTATCCAGACATCGCCGAACCCTCATCAGTACAGGGTTCAGGCGTCTATCCGGACCACCACCTTCCCGAAGTGCTGTCCGGACTCAAGATGCCTGTACGCGGCAGGCGCGTCGTCAAAGCCAAAGACGTGATCGACCACCGGCCGGATTTGATGCGCCGACACGAGCCTGACAACCTCGTCGAGCATCGAGCGGCTGCCCACCATGATTCCATGCAACCGCTTGATGCCCCCGATCACCGGCAGGAGTCCAAGCTCCGGTCCACTAAAGCCGCTCACACCACCGATGATCGACACGAGGCCGCCCATTTTCGTCGCGGCCACCGAGCGCGGCAGTGTGTCCCGTCCACCGATCTCCAGCACGATATCCGCGCCTACCCCATCGGTCAGCCGGAGAACCTCGTTCTGCCATTCCGGCTTGGTGCGGTAGTTGATCGTCTCATCGGCGCCGAGTTTCCGCGCGCGTTCCAGTTTTTCATCGCTCGACGACGTGATGATCGTGCGCAGACCCGCCGCGCGGGCCAGCTGCAGCGCGAAGATCGACACCCCGCCTGTGCCGAGCAGCACCACCGTGGAACCGGGTTTCGCGTCGCCGTCCACGAATAGCGCGTTCCATGCGGTGACGCCGACGCACGACAACGTGGAGGCTTCTTCATAACCCAGGTGTGCCGGGATCACCGCAAGAGCCGTTTCGTCGACCAGGAACCGCTCGGCCAGCACGCCGTTGACTTTTGCGCCTGGCGAACTGTCGACTTTCCACGGTGCCGGAGCGCCGTCAATCCAACGCGGGAAATATGTGTTGACCACGCGATCGCCCGATTTGAAGCGGCTCACGTCGCGGCCGGTCTCGACGACTTCGCCCGCGCCATCGCACAGCGGGATCAGCGGCACATCGCCAATGCCGAGATAGTCACCGCGGGCGAACATCAGGTCCCGATAGTTCAGCGACGCCGCGTGAACCTTGACAACGACCTCAGTCGGCCCCGGCGATCGCATGGTCGCGTCGCTGCGCTTCAGGCCGGAGATACCGGCGCCGGGTTTCAGTTTCCATGCGTTCATAGCAACTCCTCATCGGGTAGAAGCACCTATGTTAGTGTTGCGGGAAAGGACGCATTGACGAGATTTTGACGACTTATCGTCGCCTTCCAGGAAACATAAACCGCGGTATCGGGAGCTCGCACGATGGACGATCGGCTAAGAGGCATTGCGGAATTTGTGGATGTCGTGGATGCCGGCACCTTCGCCGCAGCGGGCGAACGCCTTGGTGTCACGCGCTCGGCGATCGCGAAGATTGTCGCGAGGCTCGAGCAGCGTCTCGGAGTGAGACTGCTGCAGCGAACCACCCGCCATCTGAGCCTAACCGACGAAGGACATGCGTACTATGAGCAGTGCCGACGCGTGATGGCCGAACTCGGCGCGGTCGAGGCGACACTGGAGGCGGGCCGCCGCGATCCGTCCGGGCGGCTACGCATCACCGCGCCGGTGCTGTTCGGCAGGCAGTGCGTCGCACCCGTGATGCTGAAGCTGGTCGAGCGCCATCCGTTGCTCGACGTCGAGATGTCGTTCAGCGATCGCGTTTCGGACCTGGTCGAGGACGGCTTCGATATCGCCGTGCGGATTGGACCGCTGCCGGACCATGCAACCCTTGTCGGGCGCCGGCTCGGCGTTCAGCGGATGGGCATTTGCGCGTCTCCGGCCTGGCTCGATCGACACGGGCGGCCGTCGGGCCTCGCCGACCTCGGCTCGCACGTCAGCATCGCTTACGGCCGCGGTGGACAGAGCACACCATGGCGAGTGCTCGGCGCAGACGGCGAGGTGCAGGAGTGCCGACTGTCCGCGCGCCTGCGTTATGACGACCTCCAGGCCATCGCCGACGCAGCGGCTGCGGGCGCAGGCCTCGCCTGGTTACCATGCTGGCTCATGGCGCCCTATCTGCGCGACGGCCGGCTGTCGCTCGTGATGGATAGCAACAGCGTGCAGGGCGCCGAGGTTCACGTCATCCGCCCGCAATCGCGACATCTGCCCTCGAAGGTACGCGTCGCAATCGACGCGCTCGTAGACGAGATACCACGAGTGCTTGCCCGGGTCTGAGCCGTAGACCGCATTGAATCTGTCAACGTTGCGACGATAAATGTGTCAATTCGCGTCCTCGCCCATCCGCACGCGTCATGGATGAGCGCGTGTGGAACACGCGGCGCAAATGAAAGCCTCACGCTTTCCAAATCAGCAGTGAGCCGCGGGGGAACCACCTCTCATCCGCCCCTCCGTATCAACGACTCATTCCGGCGACCCAGCCAACCTCCGTCTGGCAGTCAGAGTGACTGAAGGCCTGAATCGCTGTCGAATGGGCTCGCGCCGTAGAAGCATCATTTTTTCCATCGGCACATGCGTGCTACATTCGGTTACCGACAAGCGCTCGCTGTGCCATAAGGCGCACACGAACCGTAGCGCACTCGCGCGACCGTTTTTTTCCCCTCAATTGGCCAATGGAAAGGGGCATCCCACGAGGTGTCCCATCGGAAAAGGAAGACAGCAATGAGCGCGATTCCCGAACCCCACGCCCTCGAACCGCAAGGTTCGTTAAAAAGAAGCATAACGTGGACAGGCGCATTCTGGGTGGCAAGCGGCGCATCGGCGCTGGTCCTTTTCTCAATCGGCTCGATTGCCGCCACGGTCGGCAAGCTCTCGTGGGCCGTCTGGATGATCTCGATAAGTCTGGGCTTTATCCAGTCGTTTTCCTATGCGGAGATTGCGGGGCTGTTCCCGCACAAATCCGGTGGCGCGTCGGTCTACGGTGCGATCGCATGGGTGCGCTACTCAAAACTGCTCGCACCGCTATCTGTGTGGTGCAGCTGGTTCGGATGGTCGCCGGTGATTGCGATTGGATCCGGACTTGGGGCAGGCTATGTCCTGACAATCATGTTCCCGCCGGAAGCCGCAATCAATACCTGGCAGATCACACTCGTCAATCTCGACTGGTTGAGAAGCGGATTGAGCCTCCGGATCAACGCAACCTTCATACTAGGTGCAGCGATTCTGCTTGTCACCTTTGCGATGCAGAATCGCGGCATCCTGCGCACGGCCCGCATCCAGATGACGCTCGGCGTGCTTGCGCTCATACCGCTGATCATCGTTGGCACCGTGCCCCTTCTGCATGCTGATCTGCCGCTTCACAACCTTTTGCCGCTCCTTCCGTTCGCGCGAGACGCGAGCGGACAGATCGTAGATGGCACATGGGGACGCGCCGGAATCACCCTGATGGCGGGTGGACTTTTCATCGCCGGCTATTCGACCTATGCATTTGAGACAGCCATCTGCTATACGCGCGAATTCCGTGATCCGAAGATCGATACGTTCAAGGCCAATCTCTATTCTGGCCTGCTGTGCATCTTCGTCTTCACGGTGTTGCCTCTGTCCTTTCAGGGTGTGCTCGGGCTGGGCCACCTGGTCACCCCTGAAGTCAAGGACGCAGCCGGGCACGTCGTGACACCAGCCGTCTATAGCGGCATGCTGGCCCCCGACATCTATAGCGGTTTGGGTATCGCGAAGGCAATGGCACCGATGATCCACGGTGGCCCGTTTGTAGAACGCGTGCTCGCGGTCATGCTGGTGCTGGCGCTCGTGCAGGCCATCATGACAGCGATGGCGGGGTCCTCCAGGACGCTCTATCAGGCTTCGCGGGAAGGCTGGTTGCCGAAATACCTCTCATACGTCAATCAAGACGGAGCTCCGACCCGGGCGATGTGGACAGACCTGTGCTTCAACCTGATCCTCCTCTTGATGTCGGACTATGTATTCGTGCTGGCCATGTCCAACGTTGGCTATATCATCTTCATCTTTTTGAATCTGAACGCTGCCTGGATTCACCGGCGCGACCGCCCGGACTGGCACCGGCCGTTCCGCGCTCCTAACTGGCTGCTGGCGCTCGGAACGTTATTCTCATTCGTCAACCTCGGACTGCTCGGCATGGGGTCGAACATCTGGGGCTCGGGGACGCTCATTTCGGGCCTCGCTTTCGCCGCAATGATTATTCCCGTTTTTCTTTATCGCCATTACGTCACTGATAAAGGGATTTTTCCCGAAACGATGATGGAGGACATGCATAGGACTGAGGAAGGCAAGTCGGGCATGCGTGCGGGACTCCTGCCCTATTGGACGATCATCGCCGGGGTCCTCGTGGTCGCTGTCACGCGCAGTCTCGCGGTCTATTGACGATATACACGTTCAGACACTGTCCCACTCAAACTGTCAACGTTGCGGCTGGATGATTCGAACGCGCCGCAGCGTTCAGCGTATTCAGCATCAACATCGCGATGGTCATCGGGCCAACCCCGCCCGGCACCGGCGTAATTGCGGTGGTGAGCGGCAACACGTTGTCGTAGTCGATGTCGCCGACGAGGCCCGACTCGCCATTGGTTCTCGTGACCCGGTTAATACCTACGTCGATTGCGACCGCTCCCTCCTTTATCCAGTCCGCTTTCACGAGCTTCGGGATACCGACCGCGGCAACGACGATGTCAGCCTGACGGCAAATGTTCTGCGGCTCGACCGTACGACTGTGGACGATGGTGACCGTGCAATCGTTGTGCATCAGCAGGTTCGCCATCGGCTTGCCGACGATATTGGAGCGCCCTATCACGACCGCATGCTTGCCACGTAGACCATCGCCTAGCACCTGCTTTAGCAAATGCAGGCAACCAAGCGGCGTGCAAGGAACAATGGCTTGTTCGATGTCTCCCGTTCCCAAGCGACCCGCATTTGAATAATGAAATCCATCGACGTCCTTGTTTGGGGCAATCGCCTCGATAACAGCATTGGGATTGATTTGCGGTGGAAGGGGCAGCTGCACCAGGATGCCGTGAATCTCGGGATCCTGATTGAGGTCCCGTATGAGCGCGAGCAGTTCGACCTCGCTGGTGGCCTCGGCTAGATCGTACTGACGGGACAGAAATCCACATTCTTCGGCACGGCGTTTTTTGTTCCGCACGTAGACGCTGCTTGCCGGGTCTCTTCCCACGAGAACCACGGCCAGACCGGGCCGTAGCTTTTCGGCCTGCACTTTCGCCTTGATTGACTCGACGACATTCGAGGCCGCGGCTACGCCATCGATGATGTGAGGCTGTTCAATAGAAGACGCTCGGTTGCTGTTCATTGGCCGTTTTCCGTGTCCGTGGATGAAGAAACATCATCGTTGCGCTGTCACGCGAATCAATGAGAAATGGCAGAGACCAACAGTAGCGAAGCCCACCCAAAGCGTCAACGCCAATCACCTTTTTTTCTCGTCAGGGAACACGAGTACACCCTAAGGGGTATCGCCTCGAATTTCCGCTCACTCGCACAAGCGCTGCCGTCTCCCAGACAGGCATGTCGAAGGCCCCGCCCCACCACGACTTCAGGGACATTTTTCAGGTCCCCACGATTCGTCTCGCCATCACGCGCATCGGCCGCGAACTCCGTCGAGCAGTACCAAACGCGAGTACCTCCAAAAAGGTAGGCGTAGTCACCATTAAACGGGCTACCCCTTGCCCGTTGTTGACAAGGCCACGCGGACACACAGATATTGTCACGAAACTCTGTTGACCCCACAGAACCAGGAAGATAGCCCAATCAGTGATCTTTGCCGGAGTCTCCGGCGTAACCCCAGGAAGGAGTGGACGACATGGAACCCGCAATCCGTAAGCGTATTGATCGAATGTTTTCCCGCGACAAACGTATGGCGCAAATCGCTCTCCTCCTGTTGTGGGCGACCGTGGGCTATGTGTACTTTGCCGTCACCTCCCAGACTGCCGACGCGGCGGTTCGGCTCGCACTATCGATCGGCGCAGGTGCCGTACTGGTGTTCAATTCCGCGTCGATCATCGCGATGATTCGCCACTACAGGGAAGACAAAGATCACATCTACGGCCTCGACATCCGTCACCTGGACGCAAATCGCGCTGCCAAGGCGGAGTTGGCGGGACGCGGCGATGGATCGTTCAGTCCTGCCGTCGACTAGGACTGCCTTTTTCACTTTTTTCTGCGCACGGCCGCGTCACACAGTTGCCCTAGTCGACAACTGTGACGAACGGTATTTGCCTGCGTGCGCAATCCGCAATACCGCCTGAAGAGGAGAATCATCATGGCAGCCGATTACGTACCTCCCGTGCAGAAAGGATTCGGACAGCTTATCGATAGCATCTTTCTGCTCGTTCTCGTGTACTGCAGCCTTCTCGCGCCCCTGTTGCTGAAGGCCCCCGACCAGGCTCTCGCAACGCAGGCTGAGAGCAAGCAGGTGACGTGGCGCGATTTGGGGCAAAACGCCACTATGGAAGGGCAATGGCGCAAGCTGGGTTTCGACGTGCAACAAGCGAAGCCGATCATTACCCAACGTTTCGACTATCAGATTGAACCCGTCTCGCTGATTGCGACGGCACTCGTCATCGTCGGGTACTTCGTGTTCGTGCTGCGCGTATCGGACAAGCAATACCGTCAGGTGATCGCGGAAAAATTTGGGAAGGTGATGTCATGAATCTTTGGCAATGGTCGAGCAATGCCGCATGGGGCCTGTCCGTTCTCATCTTCGCTTGGATTCTCGTCGACGCATTCAGGGTTAGCCGTGAATACGACGATGACTTCCTGATGAGTTCCACGGAAGGGAACGAATAGCCACACAGTGTTGGCCTAAATCACAGGGAGCCACTCATGAGTGACGCAGCAGGAGTAGCACAGACAGGCGAGCGCATCGCTTTGCTGAAGGTGTTGGGCCCGATTCACGTGTGGGCGCTTGGCGTCGGCATCGTGCTGGTCGGCGAGTTCATGGGTTGGAACTTTTCTGTCGCGAAAGGCGGCGCATACGGATCGCTGATTGCATGCTGGATCATCGGTCTGCTCTACACATGCGTCGCGATGATCGACTCGGAAGTGACTTCGACTGTCGCGGCAGCGGGCGGGCAATATACCCAGGCCAAGCACATCATCGGGCCGCTGATGGCGTTCAACGTCGGGCTCTATCTGGTGATGGCTTACACGATGCTCGAGGCTGCGGACGCGCTCGTGGTGGGCGATCTGGTCAAAGCAGTCGCCACGGATTCGGGCTACGCGAATTTCGATTCACGGCCATTCACACTCGTCACGATCGCCTGTCTCGCCTTGCTCAATTACAGGGGCGTGTTCGTCACGCTCACGGTCAACTTCGTCATCACGGCCATTGCGTTCCTCGCGATCGTCATGCTGTTCCTTGGCGTCGCCCCCTGGCATCCGGGACAAACGCTCCTTCATCACGAGTTGCTGACCCAGTTGCCGTATGGATGGCTGGGGGTCGTCGCAGCCCTGCAATTTGGCATGTGGTATTACCTCGGCATCGAAGGCACTTGCCAGGCTGCCGAGGAGGTTCGCTCCGCAGGCCGCTCGATTCCGCTCGGGACGATGTCGGGCATGATCACGCTGCTCGTCGCAGCTGCGATGACGTGGTATGTCGCCACGGGCCTCATGCCCTGGGAGTATCTCGGCCAGGCGGTCACACCCCTCTACGACGCAGCGCGGCTTACCGGCAGCAAGTCGTTGCAGGTACTTTTGTTCGTCGGAACACTATTCTCGGCCGTTGCGTCGGCGAATGGCTGTATCAACGATGCCTCGCGTGCATGGTTTTCCATGTCGAGAGACCGCTATATGCCGATGTGGTTCGGCGCCGTTCACCCACGCTACCGCACGCCATACCGCGCGATCATTTTTCTCGTGCCGATCGCCATCTCCTTCGCGTTCACGGGCCTGCTCGACCAGGTGATCACATTCTCGATTCTTTCCGGCCTGCTCGGCTATACATTCATGTCGATCAACATCGTCAGGTTCCGTCGGAAATGGCCGCTCGGAATCATCAATCGCGGCTACATTCACCCGTTTCATCCGATTCCGTCGATCGTGCTGGCCATACTCTGCACCGCGACGTACTTCGCGACCTATCTCGGGTACGGCACTTCTCTGCTGTCGATCATGGCCTTCTATATCACGGCGTCGATCTGGTTTGCGCTGCATCGCTATAAATACGTCAAGCGTGGCGAGCAGTTCACGATGGACTGGCCGCGTCCAAAGGACTATTGATCGACATTCTCCTTGCCAAAGCCGACGTGAACCCACGTGGAGCGGCCGATATGCACTCAACGGGTATTGCCCTTGCGTTTCTGTTCCTGATTGTGCTCGCACTGATGTACCTGCGTAACAGCAAGGTACTACGAGCGGAGCGAGGCAGGCTGTTCGACGCATGCCTCGCGCTGTTCGAGCAACATCGCCTGACCCAGGACGGTGTCTCCTGGCCCGTGCTGGCGGGGTCCTACGATGGATACGAGGTCCATGTCGCCCCCCTCGTCGACGACGCTGCTTTCCGCAAGGTGCCCTCGCTTTGGCTGCTCGTCACGGTGAAGCGCAAATTGCCGATAAAGGGAGCGGTAGACCTCCTCGCCCGCGCGCAGAACACCGAGTTCTACTCCCCTGCCGACAGCTTGCCTTTACGCCTCGTGCCCCCCCAGGAGTGGCCCAGCCAGACGACGATCAAAGCCGACAAACCTGCCACCGAGTTACCCCTTTCCGTACTGGACCCTCACGTTAAGCAATTCTTCGCGGATCCGCGTGCGAAGGAGATGCTCGTCACGCCACATGGCGTGCGGATCGTCTATCAGGCACAAGGTGCGGACCGCAGTGAGTATCTCGTACTGCGTCGGGCCGTGTTTCGCGAAGCGAGGCTTTCCACAACGCTCGTTGAATCGCTGCTCGACCAGGCCGTGCAGGTGTGTGCAGATGTAATCAGAGGAGGTGTTTATGGACAGACCTGAATCGTCGCGCGCACGGCGTCCCGTGCATCCTTATCTAGTGCTGGTAGCGGGAGCCCTTCTGCCAGGAGCCGGTCAGGTGATCAACCGGATGCCCACGCGTGCCTTGATCATGATGTTCTTCATGCTGTCGCTAGGGTTCGTGACAGTGCAGCTTGCGGCACCCGGTCGGTCTTTTATTGGGCGAAATGCCGGGGGGATTTTCGTCTATGCAATTTCAGTGATGGACGCCTACTTCATCGCACGGTACAGGTGGGAAGCGTTTCGCGTGCGCGCCATCGGGTAATCCGCGCCCGTGCCTCCCCAACCACCTTTCACTCCCCGCTGATGCGCTCACTCGCCCCTTCCCAACCGGAAGCGGACAGTGCGCGGTCGAGGACTTTTCTGGTGTCGGCCATGCCCGCCTCGATCCAACTGCACCCAATCTGCGTTGGAACCTTGAATTCGTGGCCTTCTACCTTAACGGGATCATCAAGGAGTTTCTGCAGGCTGCTCCGTAGCTCCTCCAGCGTCGCGTCGGTGTCTGCCAACCCTCGTTCGGCGAGGTGTTGCGCACCGCCGCCACAGCAGGCAAGTGCTTCGGCGCTGAAGTCGACCAGCAACACCGCGAATACGTGAGAATCCAGCAACGCAGCGCAGTTCAGTTGGCCCTGAATCGCTTCGAGCCTCCTGCCGATGGCGATCAGCACGCGATCCGCGTAATCCTGACCAAAGCGCGTCGCAACACGCTCCAGCTCTCCAACATTGATCGCGAAGATTGCACACGGCAGTGGGTTTCGCGACGACAGAGCCAGGGAAAACTCCAGGCGGCCGAGAAACAGCGGCAGACTCATGAGGCCCGTGGAATTCTCAAAAGTCTGGCTGCGCCGGGCGTCTTCTTCGATCATCTGTCTGCGCGCCACTTCCACGATGAATCCCTCCAGCCCCATCAGTTCGTCCCGGGCAGAATAGACACCGCATCCCTGATCCCAAACCCATTTGGTTTGCCCAGCGCGGTCGACAATCCGGTAAGTCAGTTCATAAGGCTTTCGCGCCACGATCTGCGTCTGCACCTCGTTCCAGACGAATTCGCGATCATCGGGGTGGATCAGCGAACGGAACGTCAGGCGGCTTTCATCGATCAGCTCGAAAGCCTCATAGCCAGTCAGCTCGAAGCAGCCTTCACTCACGAAAGCCATCGACCTGTCACGGTTATTCTGCCCCCGATAAATCATCGCGCGCAAATTGGACAACAGGGTGCGCAGGCTGCGTCGGCTGGCGCGCAAAGCTTCTTCGTGGCGTTCGCGATTCGAGACGTCGATCACAAGTCCGACGGCGCCGACGAGCGCGCCTTCGTGATCGGACACTGCATGACAACGCAGTTCCACCTGCGCCATCGTGTTGTCGGCACGAATGAGTCGCGCTTCCCCGACCATTTCGCTCATGTGTCCGCCGAGCAGCGCTTTGAGCCGGGCATTCAGGGTTTCTGCGTCCTCTGGATGAAAGAAGCCCGAAAATGGTCGGGGCTCCGGGTCGTTCCCGACGGCACGGACGAGGCTGCGCCACGCTGGATTCGAGAAGATCAGACGCAACTCCCGATCCACACGAAAGAGCGCCTGGGGTAGCTGGAGCACGGCATCCTGGCAATGTTGAAGAATTTGCAGCTCGCTGCGCTGAGCGTCCGTACTCGTGTAGGGCGCTGGAAATTGCAGCAGCGTCATGCGCGAGTCGCGCGCACTCAGTGCCGTCACGGGTTGCAAACGGAAACTGCCGTCGCCGTACGCGATCCGCAGCGACGCAGAGGTGCGCTCGCCCCCGTCGCGCGACTGCGTGAGCAGCGCCGTCAGATCCAATAAGGACTGCGGATGAACGAGGTTGCTGAACGGCATCCCGACGATTTCATCCGCGTACGGTTCCCAACGCGCGTACTTGAGGAAAGCGCTATTGACGAACACGAGCGCATCGTTGTCGAGTAACGCGGCGGGCATCGAAAGATTCGCAGCAAATGCGCGCAGATCGGGCAACTTGACTGCGCGTGCAACGCGTGGCGTCGTGCGGCGGGCACTGTAGGCCATCGCCAGCAGAAATGCGGCAAGGCATCCCGACAGTACAATCGCGACGTACAATAAACCACTATTACCGGGACCGTAGCCAAGTCGGGGCAACACTAGCGCGGCGACCGCACCAAGAAGTATCGTGGCGAACAGATAAACCGACATGACATCTTCGCTCGGAAAAATACGATTACAGCTCGGTGACCGGGTTCGGTGCACGTTATTACTTCATTCACCCATGAATACTGCCCGGTCTGAGGCCTCTTACCACTATCCGCTCTTTGCGAAGGTCTGTTCGCTGCTCGCCTGCATCGTCGGCTTGATCGCGCTGCTCTATGTGAGTGGATATATGCAGGCCAAAGGAAACGAAGGATTCCGGCAGACCCTCTCTTCTCTCGACGAAGTCGCTCGTCTGCGAACAGCCGCCGCGAAAGCACAGCCAGGCTCGCCAGGAAAGGCTCAAGCGCTAACTGAGCAGGCCGATTGGCTTGTCAGCAACGATACCCTACTGAACGACTGGAGGCAACGTGGCGCTCCGACGAAAGAACTAGCTAGCGCACTCATAGCCGCGACTGCAGGGTCGACATCAGATAGTGCCCGCGGGCCGGATGCAAAAATTTCGGCACTACGTGCGCTACGTTCGCAAGTCGCTTACCAGGCGCAAGTGCAAAAGGCCGTGCTCGGGCTGCTGCAGGGCGCAACCGCTTGCCTTCTGGTTCTTGGCATCGTTGCGCTCGCAAGGGGTGCGCATCGCGCCTTTGTCACGCGACCAGCCGCGGCGCTGCAGGCGCTCGCGGAATCCGGGCAGACAATACCGCAAGGGGACGACGAAATCGACCGGCTTTTAAAGCTTCAGGCGCAACTTGCCGTTCGACTGCGCACCGAGCAAAGCGAGTCGGCGCAACTCAAGCGAATCGTCGAAGACTACATTGCATTTGCGGACCAATCGCTCGAGCTGCTTCACCACATCTGCGCGCAGCTTGCCGAGCAAGAGCCATCGGGCCGCACACTCGAGGCGCTGTTGCAGCGTCTCGTCGGTGTGTTGCGCGCCCAACGTATTGCGCTGGTGGTCACCGAATCGACGGCCCAGCTGCTCGATATCGATCCCGTCGTAGCGCCGAACGGCGACGTGCCGCAGATCGTCAAGGCACGCGTCACGAACGAACTGATGACGCTTGCGGGCAACTATACGTCTTCTTTGCTCAATGACGGCGGGGTGTCGCCCCCGGTGCTCGCCGCCCCGGTACGCGTGCCGCTCGCAACCTATGGGGTGCTGATCGCGGAGGGCGAGCCGGACACGCGCTTCGAGCAGCGGCATCTGTATCTGCTCGAAACGATCGCCAGCGTGCTCGCACACGCGATCTCCAATGTCAGCCGCGATGTGCGCGACCGGCGTATGGCGCTTTTCGAGGAACGCAATGCCATTGCGCGCGAGTTGCATGACTCGCTCGCGCAATCGCTCTCATATATGAAGATCCAGCTCGCGCGGCTGCAAGCCGTGCTGCCGCCTCAGCTCTCGCAGAGCGATGTCGCCGAAATCGCGCGCGCGATTCGCGAGGGCATCGACAGCGCCTACCGGCAGCTGCGCGAATTGCTCACGACCTTCCGCGCGCCGATGCATGCGCACGGTCTTGCGTCCACGCTCGAGGAGCTTGCCGAAGAATTCGGATCGCGCAGTGAGGTACAAATCTCGATTGACAATCGTGTGCCGCGTATGCGTCTCTCAGTCAACGAGGAAATGCATGTCGTGCAGATCGTGCGTGAAGCGCTGACAAATGTAATCCGTCATGCGCGCGCCACGACGGCGCAGGTGCAACTCATGTCGGACGGACTCACGATGACGGTGACGATCGAGGACGATGGCAAAGGTGTCACCCGCTCACGGGGCGACGAACATCACTACGGCCTCGCAATCATGCGCGAGCGAGCCCGCAGCCTCGGTGGACGTCTGGAACTGAAGCCCGCCGAACGCGGCTCGCGCGTGGTATTGAACTTCATCCCCGCAGCGCACAAGGCTCGCGCCGTCAGTGGTGCCGGTGTCCGTTAGCGTAAATTCGTCAAGCTAACACTCCGGGAGTAGCTCAGGCTACTCACCAGGAGGTAGAGACCTGCACCGATCCATCAAAAAATCCTCTTCCGCAGCCACGAAGGGTATTGCCGACGTGCTTTCTATACCGCGTTAAATGGCGCCGTATCGTTGGGGTTGCGTCTAAGGAAAACCCGCAAAGCGTCAGCATCGGGCAGGAATCTATTTTTCCCATCGCGTCATGTTGCTAGAATGATTCAGGCATCGTCTGAACAATAAAAGCCTCTTCTCCATGTACTCGAGATCGCACTGCCGTGCGCATCGCAGTTGACGGAGCCAGGCCGATCTAGCTGGTCGATCTGGCATATGAGCCCAGGAAGAGCCGATGGTCACTAACACAGTACTTCTGATCGACGATCACGCGTTGTTTCGAAAGGGAGTCGCGCAACTCATTCAGATGAATCCCGCCTTCGAAGTGGTGGGCGAAGCGATTTCCGGAGAAGACGGCGTTGAGATGGCCGTGCGCCTGAAGCCGGACGTCATCCTGATCGACCTGAACATGCCGCGCATGAACGGGATCGAAACGTTGGACCGCATGCGCGAAGCCGGCGTCGAAGCGCGTTTCATCATGCTGACGGTGTCGGATAACGAGCGCGACGTGGTGGCCGCGTTGCGCGCCGGCGCGCATGGCTATTTGCTAAAGGACATGGACCCCGAGGACTTGTGCCTCTCGCTCGAAAAGGCGCTCAGGGGATCTGCCGTTCTCAGCGAGTCGGTGACGGGCGCGCTGGTTCATGCATTGTCGGGTGGCCAGCGCCTTCCTGTCACACAGAACGAGCTGACCGCGCGCGAGCTCGA
This sequence comes from Paraburkholderia sp. BR10923, assembly GCF_040948765.1. Lineage (NCBI taxonomy): Bacteria > Pseudomonadati > Pseudomonadota > Betaproteobacteria > Burkholderiales > Burkholderiaceae > Paraburkholderia > Paraburkholderia sp. BR10923. The sequence continues at coordinate 54,189 of NZ_JBFPKO010000011.1, forward strand.
GGTCTTCGACTTTCTGGTTGCCGGCCTGAGTAATAAGGCCATCGCGCGCAAACTCGATATCAGCGTCGGCACCGTGAAAGTTCATGTTAAGCACGTGCTGCGGAAGCTCGATCTTCACTCCCGGCTCGAGGCCGTGCTCTGGCAGCGGGAACACGGCGCGCGCGCGCACTCTTATTCATGATGGCGCGGCGCGGCTTGAAACCCGCGCCGGCACATCGAGCTGTCACGCGCCTCGTTGAATTCAATTCGGCTGCTGCGCTTGCATCGCCCGCATAGGGATTCTCTGATCAGCATGAGTAGCACTATGCCCCCTGTGAAGACCGCCGAGCAAATCCGTCAGCTCGCCGATGCGGTGAATGACGCGCAAGCAAGGCAACTCCGATACCGGGTGATTGTGGCTGTATCCGTAGCTGACGCACACCATCGGCATATTGGCCGCCTGTGCCGCGAGCGCATCCGTCACGCAATCGCCAACGAATAGCGTATGGGTCGGGTCGACGCCGAGCGCTTCGCACGCCTGCAGGAGTGGCTCGGGATCGGGCTTACGCGGCAAGCGGGCATTTGCATCGACCACCATGTCGAACCATGCATGCAAGCCGAAACGCCATATCAGCGGATCGACGAAGCGCGACTCCGAGTCGGTGACGAGGCCCAGCTTGAGACCCATCTTCCGCAAGCTGTCGAGCGTCGCTTCCGCGCCCGGGTAAAACTCGCTCAACTGGTTCTTATCGCGGCAGATCTGATGATAGGACGCCTCATAGCGGCGCAGGACCAGATCCAGCGTGGCGGGGCGCGCATCGATGCCGAGCAGCGTCAGCGCGCGATCGACGAGGATCTCTGAACCACCGCCTATCAACGTTTGCGCGACGCCAGGCGCGAGCAGGGGAAAACCGTTCTCGGCGAGTGCCCGGTTGAGCGCGTTGCCGATATCGGGCGACGTATGCAACAGCGTGCCATCGAGATCGAATAGCACGGCATCGATCGGCATATTGCGCGGCATGACTTGCATGTTCGTGTCTCCTGTCTGGTGAGTACAAGTGTTCCGGCGGATGGTCACAATGCCCGTTTCTGGCGGTCGATCATCTGCAGGATCATAGGGGTGAAGATCAATTGCATCGCAAGTCCCATCTTGCCGCCCGGAACGACGATGACATTGGGCCGGCTCATGAACGAGTCATGCAGCATGGTGAGTAGATAAGGAAAGTCGATGCCCTTCGGATTGGCAAAGCGGATGACAACGAAGCTCTCGTCGGCGCTTGGTATGTCGCGGGCTGCAAACGGATTCGACGTGTCCACGGTCGGCACGCGCTGGAAGTTCACGTGCGTTCTGCTGAACTGAGGGCAGATATGGTGAGCATAGTCCGGCATGCGCCGCAGGATCGTATCCATGACAGCCTCCCGCGAATAGCCGCGCAGCGCCTCGTCCCGATGAAGCTTCTGTATCCATTCCAGATTGATGATGGGGACGACCCCCACCAGCAGGTCCGTATGTTGTGCGACGTCGATGCCACGGCCGATAAAGCCGCCATGCAGCCCCTCGTAGAAAAGCAGATCGGTGGGCGGCTCGATGTCTGTCCACGGCGAGAACGTACCGGGGTCCACACCATACGGCGCAGCCTGGGCGTCGTCATGGAGGTATTTACGCAACCTCCCCCGCCCCGTCGCCGAATACTCACGAAACAATTCCGCGAGTTCCTGCAGCAGATTCGCTTCAGGGCCGAAGTGGCTGAACTGGTGACGGTTTTCCTCTGCGGCTTTCATTGCAGACTGCATGCCCGCGCGGTCGAAGCGATGAAATGCGTCGCCCTCCACGATCTGCACGTTCAGCTTTTCGCGCCGGAAAATGTGCTGAAAACTGTTCATGACAGTCGTGGTACCGGCACCGCTCGACCCCGTTACCGCAACGATTGGATGTTTGATCGACATGCTCCAACCCCCATCTACACGCGTGCTTCCGGGCGAAACAGGGAGCGCTCGTTGAAAAGCGGTGACGTGAATGGCGTGTCCTCGCCCCGATCGTGTTCCCAGTGGTATCGCTCGATACGCTCGACTTCACCCTGGCTGCCGACGAATAGCGGCGTGAGTGCATGCGCATCGGCGTCGACATCGAATATCCGTGCACGCCCCGAGCTGGCAAGTCCGCCCGCCTGTTTGAGGATCCAGGCGAGCGACTGCGCCTGATATAACAACGGTTGACGTGTCGCACTGGGCCCCCGGCGCCTTTCGCACGGGAAAAGACACAGGCCGCCGCGCATCAGCGTGTGGTGCGCATCGGCCGCCAACGAATCGTTCCAGCGTGTGTCGAAATCGCGCTGGCGCACGCCCGCGCTGCCGTCACGGCACTCGTTCACATAACGCTGTACAGGCCGCTCCCACGAGCGCTCATTGCTGCAATTGATGGCGACCACAGGGCCTTGTTCGGGGATGCGCATTGCGTGATGCGTCAACATGAATTCGCCCCGTTGACGGCAAAGCGTGAACCCATGGGTGCCGCGCCCGACGGTGATCACCAGCATCGTGGAAGGACCATAGAGAGCGTAGCCAGCGGCAATCTGCTTCGTGCCGACGATCTCGCAGTCACCGTCATGGCTTCGCGCCTCTGTCTGCCGTATCGAGAATACGGTTCCGAGCGCAACGTTCGATTCGATATTGGCCACACTATCGAGCGGACTGGCAAACAGGACATATGGCCCTGCAACCGCAGGATGCCGCGCCTGCGCGCAATGCAGCACAATGCCCGCTTTCTGCGTCCTGCACTCGCTCGACGCGATGAAGGCTTCCTTCGCGGCATCACGGCACGACCCGCTATCTGGCGAGGCGCTCGCCACCTTCAGCGTCTGCGAATCGACGATCGTACCCTGTGCGATACGCGCCGCAATGATTTTCGCCGCTTGCGCAATGCCCTGAAGAACGTTACGCAGCGAGACGGCATGCGGATCCTGCTCGACGGCAAGCGCTTGCTCGCGGCCGGTGCCGAGGTGGGCCGCAAGAAAAACCGGCAGCGTCGGTTGGGTCACGATCGCCGCGGTACGTCGATTTCCTGCGCCAACAGCCTGCGCATGCTCAGCTGATTCAATTCGTGCATTCATCGCTACCTCGATCGTCCATTGCTCGCCAGGACTGCTGACTAGAACGGTAAGCCAGCGCGTACTCGGGGAAAACTCAAATGTTTTTACTTGCGTTTTAAGCGATGCTTATCTGTCGCATCCAGGAGTGCCGATCATGCTCAATCTCCTTCGCAATCTCACGCTACGTCAGTTGCAGATCTTCTCTGCCGCCTCTCAATACGAGAGCTTCGCCCGCGCCGCGGAAACCCTGCACCTGACCCAACCCGCCGTCTCAATGCAGATCAAGCAGCTCGAAGAGGCGATTGGAGTGCCTCTATTCGAGCGCATCGGCAGGCGCATTGCCCTGACCGAAGCGGGTATGACGCTTTCTCACCACGCAAAGCGGATTCTCGGTGACATCAAGGATGCCGAAGATGCGATGCGTTGCCTTTCATCGGCGGATGGCGGCAATATCTCCATCGGAATCGTCAGCACGGCCCGCTATTTCATTCCTCGCCAGATTGCGCGCTATGTGGAACGTCAACCCAAGGTCGATATCAGCTTTTCAATCGGCAAGCGTGATGTACTGCTGCGCCAGTTACAGGACAATGAGATCGACCTCGCCGTCATGGGCCGGCCTCCCGTCGAGCTCGATGCGCACAGCGAGCCGCTCGCGTACAACCCGCATGTCGTCGTCGCGAGCACGAATCATCCTTTTATCGACGCCGCATGCTTCGACTTGCACGAAATGCGCAGCGAGACGTTTCTGATGCGTGAGCCAGGTTCCGATACGGAGGGCGTCGCGAGCGAAATGTTTCGCCATCATCTTTTCACTCCGGCCCGCACCCTCACCTGCGACAGCGACGAAACAATCAAGCAGGCGGTGGCTGCTGGCATCGGCGTCAGTGTGTTGCCGCTGCATACGTTACGGCTCGAACTGCTGACAGGCGAAGTGTCAGTCCTGCATGTCAACGGCACGCCCATTAACCGTGTGTGGCACGTGGTTCACATGAACGCGAAGCGGATGTCTCCGACCTGCGTGGCCTTCCGCCGTTTCTTGATCGAGAAGTCGGGTGCGTGGCTCGAAGGCCAGTTCGCCGACCTCACCCCTATGGACCCGGCCGCCCGCCCCTTCGTGCAGATATGACGCACAAACCAGGCGAGCCGAAGTGCCGCTTACGGCCATCGTATGGTGCGCTCGATAGTCACGCCGACAGCCTTCACGTTTGCGAACTTCGCTGGCTTCGCAATTGAAATGCGCACCCAATGCGCGTTGAAATCGGCCAATAGCATCTGCGCAATCGACTCTGCCAGCGCCTCCAGTAATTTCACCCTATGGTTCACGAGTTGCAATTGCAGCGCCTCATGAACCTTGCCGTAGTCGATCGTGTCGGCAATAGCGTCCGTATCGCATGCGTGGCTATGCGGCACTCCGGCCCACAAGTCGATTCGCACGGGTTGCAGCGCAGTCAGTTCGTCGGGATCTATCCCGATGACGGTATCGCCCTGAAAGCCTTCGATGAAGATCATGTCCATCCCCGACGAAGCGAGGTAGGGTCTCGCCGCGAGGTTTTTGTCGATCATATTCATGTGGTTTCCTTTTCGCTATGGTCGCGGGAGCTCCGGGGCCTAGGCTTGCATTGCGACGCGCTCGCCCGCCTCTTGCGCCCCGCTCATCAGGCTCTCCCTGAACGCGGACGCGGCTGAAGAAAGCTGCTTGGATTCTCTGTGCACCAGATACAAATACCGGAGGATCGGAAAGTTCTCGACGTCAAGCACCTTCAGTCGCAAGGTTTCCAATTCGGCCATTATCGTTGCGAGCGCGACGACAGACAGTCCCATTCCCGCCTGCACGGCCCATTTGATGGCCTCATTGCTGCTCACTTCCATCCCGGGCCGCAAATTGATGCGATGCTCGGCAAAGAAGCGCTCTACCGCGCGGCGGGTTCCCGAACCCGACTCACGCATGAGAAAGGTTTCGCGTTCGATCGTGCTCAACGCGATGCGGCGCTCCCGTGCGAGCGCGTGATCGGGTGGCGCGATCATCACAAGCGGATTGCTCGCCACATGCACAGCGACCAGACCCTGTCCTTCAGGCGGGGCCCCCATGATCGCGACGTCCGTTTCGTTGGTAGCGAGCTCGTTGAGAACACACTCCCGATTCCCGACCGAGAGGCTCACCGTCACGCCAGGAAACGCGCGAGTAAATTTCGCGATCAACTGCAGTGCTAGCGGGTTGGCGGTGCCACTAACCAGGGACACTTTCAGCTTTCCTTGCTTCGTGTCGCGCAACTGGTCGAGCGACTCTTCGAGGACGGACAGTTGCTGTTGAAGCAGCCGCGTATGGTTGTAAAGCTCCTTGCCGGCCGCGGTCAGAAACACCTGTCTGCCGACCTGTTCGAACAGCGGCATACCGACGATCGCTTCGAGCTGCTTCAATTGCGACGAAACGCCTGGCTGAGTCAGGTGAAGCTCCCTGGCTGCGCGCGAAAAGCTCAGATGCCGCGCGCTCGCTTCGAATACCTGTAACTGGCGCAAAGTCAGATGCAGCATCGCTTTTCCTTGCCTCCCGAATGCCCGGGCCGCACGCTCGAAGCGGCCTGATTTCACGCCTCAACTCTATCAGCCGGGCTTGGGCGCGCAATGCCCATGAAGAGGTACTCCGCAAGGCGAAAAGGCCGTCCTGCAAGGCTCGCATGCAGGGTTATGGGTCGAATAAGTAAGCCGAATGAGTGTTTCCGCGTGCATGGCGCTACGATCGTTTCACAGGAATGCCAACCAGCCGACCGCAGCAAAGCGGCAAGGGAACGCGCGGGTTGCCGAGTGAACGACTCCACTAAAGCGAGGTTCAGCCATGTTCAGCTACAAAAACACGATTGCGGTGACGGACCCCGAACTGCATCGGGCCATCGCAGGCGAGACTCAGCGCCAGCAGGACCACATCGAGCTGATCGCATCCGAAAACTACACGTCGCCCGCCGTACTGGAAGCGCAAGGGTCGCAATTGACCAACAAGTACGCGGAAGGTTATCCGGGCAGGCGTTACTACGGCGGATGTGAACATGTCGACCTGGTCGAGCAACTCGCGATCGACCGCGCAAAGCAGTTGTTCAACGCAGAATATGCAAACGTTCAGCCCCACTCGGGCTCGCAGGCCAATCAGGCCGTGTATCTCTCCGCACTCAAGCCGGGCGACACGATTCTCGGCATGTCGCTCGCGCATGGCGGGCACCTCACGCACGGCGCCTCCGTCAACGTGAGCGGCAAGCTGTTCAATGCGGTGTCGTATGGCCTGAATCCGGATACGGAAGTCATCGACTACGACGAAGTACGCAAGCTGGCACAGACGCATCGCCCGCGCATGATCGTCGCAGGCGCGTCAGCCTATTCGCTCGTGATTGACTGGCAATGCTTTCGCGAGATCGCCGACAGCGTCGGTGCAACGCTGCTCGTCGACATGGCGCACTATGCCGGTCTCATCGCGGCGGGACTCTATCCCAGTCCGGTCGGCATTGCAGATTATGTGACCACCACCACTCACAAGACGCTGCGCGGGCCACGTGGCGGGCTGATTCTCGCCCACGCACAAGCGGCGAAGGCGATCGACTCGACGATCTTTCCAGGCATCCAGGGCGGCCCCCTGATGCACGTGATAGCGGGCAAAGCAGCCGCCCTGCGCGAAGCGATGACCGGCGAATTCCGTCAATACCAGCAACAGGTACTCCTGAATGCGCGAGTCATGGCGCAAACGCTTCAGCAACGCGGCCTTCGTATCGTGTCGGGACGCACCGACTCACACGTGTTCCTGGTCGATCTGCGCGCGAAGAACGTGACAGGCAAAGAGGCCGAAGCCGCGCTTGGCCGCGCACTCATAACCGTCAACAAGAACGCCATTCCCAACGATCCGCAAAAGCCGTTCGTCACGAGCGGCGTGCGCATTGGCTCGCCTGCCATCACGACACGCGGCCTGCGCGAAGCCGAAACGAGCGAGCTTGCCCATCTGATCGCCGACGTGCTGGATGCGCCCGCCAACGATCTCGTCATCCGCCGCACAGCCGACGCCGTGCTCGCCCTCACCGCGAGGTTTCCGGTCTATCGCGATGGGCCCGTCGCCACGACGCCCGGCGCGTCTGCGAACGACGACGCATCGGCCGCAACTGCGCGCACCGCGCACTGAAACCTCCAGACGATTTCTCACGACCACTACCCAAGGAGACAGTCATGTCAAACACGCCAGTCACGCGCATTCCGGGACGTAACATCCTCGCAGTCCCCGGTCCGACGAACATTCCCGACGCCGTTCAACGCGCGATGGTCGTATCGATGGAAGATCACCGCTCGACGAAGTTTCCCGAACTCGCGCATGGTCTGCTTTCCGATCTGAAAACGCTCTACCGGACGGCAGACGGCCAGCCCTTCATCTTTCCGTCGTCAGGCACGGGCGCGTGGGAAGCGGCTCTCACCAACACGCTCTCGCCCGGTGACCGCGTTCTCGTTCCGCGCTTTGGCCAGTTCAGCCACCTTTGGGCCGATATGGCGCAGCGTCTCGGACTCGACGTGGAAATTCTCGATGTCGATTGGGGCGAAGGGGTGCCCGTCGAACGGATCGGCGAGATCCTGAAGGCGGACCGCCAGCATGCGATCAGGGGCATCCTCGCCTGCCACAACGAAACTGCGACGGGCGTGACGAGCGATATCCGCGCACTGCGCCGCGTGATGGATGACGCGGGCCACCCTGCCTTGCTGTTCGTGGACGGTGTGAGTTCGATCGGCTGCATCGACTTCCGCATGGACGAATGGGGCGTGGATCTCGCCGTGACCGGCTCGCAAAAAGGTCTGATGCTGCCTGCGGGACTCGGCATCCTGTGTGTGAGCCAGAAGGCGCTGAAGATGATTACGCAGGCGAAATCGCGCCGCTGCTACTTCGATCTCGCCGATATGGTGCGCGCCAACGCAACCGGCTACTTCCCTTACACGCCTGCGCTGTCGCTCCTCTACGGGCTGCGCGCAGCGCTCGACCTGCTGTTCGACGAGGGTCTCGACCGGGTCTTCGCACGCCACCACTACCTCGCGTCTGGCGTGCGCGCCGCCGTCGCGGAAGGCTGGGGTCTGGAGTTGTGTGCAAAGGCGCCAAAGTGGCACTCGGACACGGTCTCGGCAATCGTCGTGCCCCAAGGGTTCAACGCCGCACAGGTCATCGACACGGCCTTTCGCCGTTACAACCTCGCGCTCGGCGCCGGGCTCTCGAAGGTCGCCGGCAAGGTATTCCGCATCGGCCACCTCGGAGACCTGAACGAACTGATGCTGATGAGCGCGATAGCGGGCGCGGAGATGGCGATGCTCGATGCCGGTATCGACGTTTGCCCGGGCAGCGGCGTGGGTGCAGCCGGGCAGTACTGGCGCACCCACACGCAAGCCGCGGCAGACCCCGTCGCCAAGCCGGCGCTGCGCCGTGTCGCCGCGGCCTGATTGCGGCGGTCTCGATGAAATCTTCAGGCCGAGGCGCGTCAGATCGCAATCCTTCCGATCACTCTATGGCAGGAATGACATCATGCAACACGAAATCGTCTTTCTCGACCGATCGACATTGAACGCCGATGTCCGTCGCCCGGCGTTCGAACATGGGTGGGTTCAGTTCGCGTCGACATCGTCGCACGAGGTCGCGCATCGGCTCGAACGCGCGACCATCGCCATCACCAACAAGGTGCCGCTGCGAGCCAATGTGCTCGAAAGGCATCCGTCGATCAGGATGATCGCAGTGGCGGCGACGGGCTACGACTGTGTCGATACCGAGTACTGCCGCGAGCGTGGCATCGCGGTCGCGAACATTCGCAACTACGCGACCCATACGGTGCCCGAGCATACCTTCGCGCTGATCCTCGCGTTGCGGCGCAACCTGCTCGCTTACCGCAGCGATGTGTCGCGCGGGCGCTGGCAACAGGCAAAGCAGTTCTGCTTCTTCGATCATCCCATCCGTGACCTGCACGGTTCGACGCTCGGCATCATCGGCGGCGGCGCTCTGGGCCAGGCAACGGCACAGATTGCCCGGGCCTTCGGTATGCGTGTCGTCTTCGCGGCTCACGACGCGAAGCGCTCCCGCTCGCCAGACCTCGAATACGTCTCGCTCGACACGCTGCTGCGCACGTCGGACGTCATCTCCTTGCATGCGCCGCTCACCGCCGCCACGCGCAACCTGATCGGACTCGACGAGCTGCGCCTCATGAAGCGTAGCGCTCTGTTGATCAACACGGCACGAGGCGGGCTCGTGTGCGAGGCGTCGCTTGCCACTGCACTCAAGGAAGGACTAATCGCGGGCGCAGGCTTCGACGTGCTGAGCCAGGAGCCGCCTGTCGCGGGCAATCCCCTGCTCGGGCTCGATTTGCCCAACTTCATCCTGACCCCGCACGTCGCCTGGGCTTCCGGCAATGCCATGCAGTTCCTCGCGGACCAGCTGATCGAGAACATCGAGGCATTCGCGCGCGGCGAGCCCCGCAACCTCGTGGTCTGAGCGCCACGGGACCACGCATAACCTCGCAACGCAAACGACGCAAACCACCGGAGACACCGATATGGACATTCACGAATATCAGGCCAAGGACCTGCTGGCTGGGTTCGGCGTGCCGATCCAGCGCGGCGCGGTCGCCTACACACCTGACCAGGCCGTGTACTGCGCGACGGAACTCGGCGGCTGGCATTGGGCCGTCAAGGCTCAGGTCCACTCTGGCGCGCGCGGCAAGGCGGGGGGAATCAAGCTATGCGAGACCTACCACGACGTGCATGAAGCGGCCACCGGTCTCTTCGGCAAGCGCCTCGTGACGGCGCAGACGGGACCGGATGGCAAGATCGTCGAGCGTGTCTACATCGAGGTCGCGGAGAGATTCGAAAGGGAAATCTATCTCGGTATCGTGCTCGACCGCAAAGCCGAACGTGTGCGCGTCATCGTTTCCGCCCACGGTGGCATGGATATCGAAGAGGTCGTGCACACGAACCCGGAAGCCGTGCTCCAGACAGTCGTCGAGCCCGCCGTCGGCTTGCAGCCATTCCAGGCGCGCGAACTCGCCTTCGGACTCGGCCTGAACATCAAGCAGGTGAGCCGCGCGGTGTCCGCGATCATGGGCGCATACCGGGCGTTTCGTGACCTCGATGCGACGATGGTCGAAATCAATCCGCTCGTCGTGACCGATGACGATCGCGTCATTGCCCTCGACGCAAAGATATCGTTCGACGACAACGGCCTGTTCCGGCATCCGCACGTCTCGGAGATGCGCGACCCGACGCAGGAGGATCCCCGTGAGGCCGAGGCCGCTCAGTTTGGCCTGAACTATGTGGGGCTCGACGGCGATATCGGCTGCATCATCAACGGCGCCGGGCTCGCGATGGCCACCATGGACACGATCAAATATGCCGGGGGCGAGCCCGCCAACTTTCTCGACGTCGGCGGCGGCGCATCGCCCGAGCGCGTGGCCGCCGCGTTTCGCCTCGTGCTCTCGGACGGCAACGTGTCGGCCGTGCTCGTCAACATCTTCGCCGGCATCAATCGTTGCGATTGGGTCGCCGAGGGCGTCGTACGGGTGGCCCGGGGGCTGACGGTGCCTCTCGTGGTCCGCCTCGCGGGGACCAACGTCGAGGCGGGGCGACGCATCATCAAGGACAGCGGCCTGCCAATCATCACAGCAGATTCGCTGCTGGAAGCGGCGCAAAAGGCCGTCGAGGCCTCGAAAGCGCATCGTGCGCGCCGCGCGGCCAACCACAGATAAGGACTACCGACATGAGCATCCTGATCGACGAAACCACTCGCGTCATCGTACAGGGATTTACAGGTGACAAGGCCTCATTCCACGCGAAAGAGATGATCGCCTATGGGACGAACGTGGTCGGCGGCGTGACTCCCGGCAAGGGAGGAAAGCATCACCTCGAGCGACCCGTGTTCGACACCGTGAAAAACGCCGTAAGCGAAACAGGCGCAACTGCGAGCCTCGTGTTCGTGCCGCCCCCTTACTGCGGCGACGCCATCATGGAAGCCGCCGACGCGGGCCTGAAACTCGTCTGTGTGATCACGGACGGCATTCCGGCGCAGGACATGATGCGCGTGAAGCGCTATCTCCTTCGCTATCCGAAGGAGACCCGAACCTTGGTGGTCGGTCCGAACTGCGCGGGCATCATCAGCGCGGGACGCGCGATGCTCGGCATCATGCCCGGCCATATCTACCGCCGCGGCAATGTCGGCATCGTCTCGCGCTCGGGCACGCTCGGTTATGAAGCCGCTGCGCAACTCAATGCGCTCGGCCTCGGCGTCACCACGAGCGTGGGCATCGGCGGCGACCCGATCAACGGCAGCTCGTTTCTCGACCACCTGAAATTGTTCGAGCAGGATCCCGAAACCGAGGCTGTCGTGATGATCGGGGAAATCGGCGGGCCGCAAGAGGCCGAAGCGGCCAGGTGGGTCAGCGAGCATATGACCAAACCTGTCGTCGGCTATGTAGCGGGCTTGACCGCGCCCAAAGGACGGCGCATGGGACATGCGGGCGCCATCATCTCGGCAGCGGGCGACAGCGCGGCCGAAAAAGCGCAAATCATGCAGTCCTACGGTCTCGCGGTTGCGCCCAGCGCGTCCGACCTGGGTTTCACGGTTGCCTCTGTGCTCGAACAAAATGTCACGCGCCGCGTTGCCTGACTGGGGCTATGGCACAGACACACAGTCCGACCCGCCGCGCGTCGAGACTGTGCGCCCCCTCCATGCGCTCGGACACACCGCCGACGACGGGCTGCACAAGCTCGCAGCGGCCTCGGCGTCCTTGCCCACGCTCAGCGCGGAGAACTATGAGCACGCAGTGATCGACCTCCTGTCGCAACTGTTGTGCGACGTCGCGCGCGCCCATCAGCCCGAGGTGGAACGTGCGTTGCGCGGCGAGTCCGCACACGAGTCGATGAGCGAACTGATGCACGAACGGATGAACGATCGCACCGCGCGCGTCGTCCTGCGACGCATGCTGCAGGCCCAGGGCATGTGGTTCCAGTTGCTCAGCATCGCCGAGCAGAGCACCGCCATGCGCCGGCGCCGCGAGATCGAGATCGAAGGCGGCTACGACCGGCTGCCTGACTCGTTTGCACGGGTCATCGCCGAAGTCGCCGGCGCCGGCGTCCCCGCCGCCGCAGTTCGCCACGCGCTGAGCCATCTGAAGGTGCGGCCGGTGCTGACGGCTCACCCGACCGAAGCGAAGCGAGTCACCGTGCTCGAAAGCCACCGGCGCGTCTACCGGCGTCTAATGGAACTCGAATCCCCGCGCTGGACGCCGCGAGAGCGCTACACGCTCGTCCTCGCGCTCCGCAACGACATCGAACTCTTGTGGATGAGCGGCGAATTGCGGCTTGAAAAGCCCACCGTTGCGCAGGAAGTCGCATGGGGACTGCACTTCTTCGGCGAAACGCTTTTCGAAGCCGTGCCGCAACTCATCGACAAGCTGCAGAGCGCGCTCGAGCGTTGTTATCCGGGCGAGCGATTCGACATGCCGCGCTTTTTCCAGTTCGGCTCGTGGATAGGCGGAGACCGCGACGGCAATCCATTCGTCGATGACTGCGTCACACGCGCCACCTTGCACGAGCACCGGGCCGCGTCTCTCAAGCGATACCGGCTACGTCTCGTCGAGTTGACGCAGATGCTCAGCATCACGTCCGAAGCGCTGCCCGTACCGGACAGTTTCCACGCAGCGTTGGCTCGCGCGCTGACGCGCAGCGGCGAACCCGGGCCGATCGCATCGCGCAATCCGGGGGAATTGTTCCGGCAATACCTGACCTGCATCCTGCGCCGCCTCGATGCGACGCTCGTCGACATCAATCAGGCGAGCCACGCTTCGCCGGTTGCGGGCGCATACGCGAGCGCGGATGATCTGGCGGCCGATCTGCTCGTGATCGAGCAGGCGCTGCTCGCGACACAAAGCCAGCAGCTCGCACGGATGCTCGTGCGGCCGCTGCGTCATGAAGTCGAGACGTTTCGCTTCAGCACCGTGCAACTCGACCTGCGCCAGAACACAACGGTCATCGGGGAAACGCTGCGCGCGCTGTGGCGCGCGACATGCGGGACCGCGGGCGAACCGCCCGCGAGCGACTCGCCCGAATGGAAAGCATGGCTGATCGGCGAACTGGGAAAGCCCTTGGAGAGCGAAGCGCAAAGGGCCCGCCGTTTCGAATCGCTGCCGCCCGACGAAGCGCAGACACTGCAGATGTTCCGTACGGTGCTCGAAATGCGTCAACGGGTGGACCGTCATGCGTTCGGCGCGTTCATTCTGAGCATGACGCATCGAGCGAGCGACGTGCTCGGCGTCTATCTGCTGGCAAAGGAAGCCGGCCTCTTTTCCGACTCGCTCGGCACCGAGAGCTGCACGTTGCCCGTCGTGCCCCTGCTCGAAACCATCGACGACCTGCGCCGGGCACCCGAGATACTGCGCGAGTTGCTGGCTGTGCCGATGGTCCGTCGCAGCATACGCGCGCAAGGCGGCGTGCAGGAAGTCATGATCGGCTACTCCGATTCAAACAAGGATGGCGGCTTTCTCGCCAGCAACTGGGAACTGTCGAAGGCGCAAACGAAGCTCAAGCGGCTTGGCGACGAGCTTGGCGTCACGATCGCGTTTTTTCATGGACGCGGTGGATCGGTGAGCCGCGGCGGCGTTCCCGCTGGCCGCGCCATCGCCGCGCTGCCCGCCGGTTCGGTCAATGGACGTTTTCGCGTCACCGAACAGGGTGAAGTGGTCTCGTTCAAATATGCGAATCGCGGCACGGCGCAGTATCACGTCGAATTGCTTGCATCGAGCGTACTTGAACATACGCTGAAGTCCGAGCGGGAGGACGCATTGTTGCCCAAGGGCGAATTCGACGAGGCGATGGAAGCGCTCAGCGGCGCGTCGCGGGCAGCGTACGTGAAGTTCATCGAACAGCCTGGCATGCTTGCGTATTTCCAGGCCGCCAGTCCGCTCGAAGAACTGTCGATGCTCAACATGGGCTCGCGCCCTGCCCGCCGGTTTGGCGCAAAGAGCCTCGAGGATCTGCGTGCGATTCCGTGGGTGTTCGCATGGGCGCAGAACCGGCATGCGCTCACTGGCTGGTACGGCGTCGGCAGCGCGATAGAGGGCTTTCTCGCGGTACGCCAGGAGCGCGGCGCCGAGCTGCTGCGGCGGATGTTCGACGAGTCACGGGTGTTCCGGCTCGTCATCGATGAAGTCGAGAAAACGCTGGCACAGGTGAACCTGACTATCGCGCGCGAATACGCGAGCCTCGTGCAGGATGCCCACATCCGCGACACGATCTTTTCACAAGTCGAAGCCGAATACCGGCTCACCGTGAAGATGGTGCAGGCCGTCACGGGTTCGGCCGGCCTGGGCACGCGCTTTCCGAAGTTCAGCGCCCGCCTGCAGCGGCGCGTGCCCGCCATCGACCTCATCAGCCGGCAACAAATCGAACTGCTGCGCCTCTACCGCACGGCGGAGACCGAACGGCAGCGCCGGGCCTATCAGGTGCCCCTGCTGCTTTCCATCAACTGCATTGCGTCAGGCTTCGGCGCGACGGGCTGAGCGCCCTTGCGCCGGTCCGCGCCGCGCCTATTCAACAACCCAGGAGATTTCACCATGAGTTTCACTGTCATCGAGCAGGCCAAAGCACGGTTGCACCGTTCCGAGTTAGCCGTCCCCGGTTCGAACACCGCGATGTTCGAAAAGGCCGCACGTTCGGCCGCGGACATCGTCTTCCTCGACTGCGAAGATGCCGTCGCGCCGGACGACAAGGAGCAGGCACGCAAGAACATCATCGAAGGACTCCACGACATCGACTGGGGAAACAAGACGATGATGGTCCGCATCAACGGACTCGACACGCATTACATGTATCGCGATGTCGTCGATATCGTCGAGGCATGCCCGCGCCTCGACATGATCCTGATCCCCAAAGTCGGCGTGGCTGCCGACGTGTACGCCGTCGACATGCTCGTCACGCAGATCGAAACGGCACGCAATCGCACACGACGGATCGGCTTCGAGGTGCTGATCGAAACCGCGCTCGGCATGGCGAACGTCGAGAGCATCGCTCAGTCGAGCCGGCGGCTCGAAGCCATGTCGTTCGGCGTCGCGGACTATGCGGCCTCGACGCGCGCGCGCACGACGGTGATCGGCGGCGTGAATCGCGATTACGGCGTGCTCGCGGACAAGAATGAGCGCGGCGAACGCGACTACTTCTGGGGCGATCAGTGGCATGGCGCACAAACGCGGATGATGGTCGCCTGCCGCGCGTACGGTCTGCGTCCCATCGATGGACCGTTCGGCGACTTC
This sequence comes from Paraburkholderia sp. BR10923, assembly GCF_040948765.1. Classification (NCBI taxonomy): domain Bacteria; kingdom Pseudomonadati; phylum Pseudomonadota; class Betaproteobacteria; order Burkholderiales; family Burkholderiaceae; genus Paraburkholderia; species Paraburkholderia sp. BR10923. Next base: position 69,550 of record NZ_JBFPKO010000011.1, read on the forward strand.
GGCGACCCCGATGGCTACATTGCAGCAGCCCGCCGCGCCGCCGTGCTCGGCTACGAAGGCAAATGGGCCATTCATCCGTCGCAGATCGAACACGCGAACCAGGTGTTCACGCCCGCCGAAGCGGAAGTGACGAAGGCGCGCCGCATCATGGACGCCATGGCACAAGCCGCGCAGGAAGGCAAAGGCGCGGTATCGCTGGATGGCCGCCTGATCGATGCCGCCAGCATCCGGATGGCCGAGGCGCTGCTCGCGACGGCCAGCGCGATCGGTAATGACAGCAGCCGTTAGCGATCCTGGAGCGTGGGCCGAGGCAAACAAAAAGGGCGTCCGTAGACGCCCGAAACACACTGGATGAAGCAGAATAATTTGCCGCCTAATTTGCCGGCACCTGCCAGAACGGCTGCGGCGGGTGAAACGCCTGGCCGTCCGCAAACCGTTCGGCGGAGCGCAGCGTGTTCTCGATCAGCATCGTGACCGTCATCGGACCCACGCCGCCCGGCACCGGCGTGATCCATGCCGCCCGCTCCCGCACGGGCTCGAAGTCCACATCGCCGACGATGCGCCCGTCCTGCATTCGGTTGATCCCGACGTCGATGACGATCGCACCCTCCTTCACCATCTCGGCCTTGATGAGCCCGGGCTTGCCCGCCGCAACGACAAGAATATCGGCGTGTATCGTGTGCTGTGCGAGGTCCCGCGTCTTCACGTGGCAAACGGTGACGGTCGCTTCCTTCTGCAGCAACATCAACGCCATCGGCTTGCCGACGATATTGCTCGCGCCTACTACCACGACGTTTTTCCCCGCCACATCGATTCCCGTCGTCTCGAGCAGAAGCTGGACCCCGTACGGCGTACAAGGCGGAAAGATCGAGTTGCCCACCACCAGCGCGCCGACGTTGTACAGATGAAAACCGTCGACGTCCTTGTCGACCACGATGCCTTCCAGCACGCGCCGCACGTTGATCTGCGGCGGCAACGGCAGTTGCACGAGAATGCCGTGCGTGCTGCGCTCGACGTTGAGGGCGGCAATTCGGTCGAGCAGTTCCGCCTCGCGGCAGTCCGCGTGAAAGCGATGCATGAACGAACGTACACCGCATTCCGCGCACGCCTTCACCTTGTTCGCCACGTACAGCTCGGACGCGGCGTTGTCGCCGACCAGCACCACCGCGAGACCGGGCACGACACCTCGCACGGACAAGGCCGCCACGCGCTCGCGAAAGCGCGTGCGCAGACGTCGCGCGAGGTGGCGGCCGTCGATCAGTTGCGCCGTCATCGTGCGCCGTTCACGCCGGGGATCCAGTTGGTCCCGGCAAGCGGCACGCGGGCCATCGCCGCTGCTTCGACCGTGAGCGCCACGAGGTCCTCCAGCTCCAGGTGATGCACGTTCTGCTTGCCGCACGCTCGCGCGATCGTCGTCAGCTCCATGTTCAGCGTCTTCAGATAGTTCTTCAAACGCTTCGCGCCGACATCGGGTTTCAGCCGCTCCTGCAACACGGAGTCCTGCGTCGTGATGCCCACGGGACACTTGCCCGTGTGGCAATGGTGGCAGAAACCAGGCGCCGTGCCGAGTCGCGCATAGTCGTCGAGCGCGTTGACATGGTGGCCGTCCTCGACGTACGAAGCGCTATTGCAGCCGAGCGACACCAGCACCCCCTGACCGATCGCAACGGCGTCGGCGCCCATCGCCAGCGCCTTCGCAATGTCGGCGCCGCTGCGGATGCCCCCGGAGATGATGAGCTGCACCTGCCCCTTCATGTTGAGGTCTTCGAGTGCGTCGACGGCTTGGCGCAGGGCGGCAAGTGTAGGAATGCCGACGTTTTCGATGAAGCAGGTTTGCGTGGCCGCCGTACCGCCCTGCATGCCGTCGACGACGATCACGTCCGCGCCGGCATGCACCGCAAGCTTGACGTCATTGAACGTGCGCGTCGCGCCAACCTTCACGTAGATGGGCTTCTCCCAATCCGTCATTTCGCGCAGTTCGAGGATCTTGATCTGCAGATCGTCGGGGCCCGTCCAGTCCGGATGGCGCGATGCCGAGCGCTGGTCGATACCCTCGGGCAGCGTGCGCATCTTCGCGACACGCGGCGAGATCTTCTGGCCGAGCAGCATGCCGCCGCCACCCGGCTTCGCGCCTTGTCCGATCACGACCTCGATGGCGTCCGCCTTGCGCACGTCGTCGGGATTGAAGCCGTAGCGCGACGGCAGGCACTGATAGACGAGCGTTTTCGACGACATCCGCTCTTCTTGTGTCATACCGCCGTCGCCGGTCGTCGTCGAGGTGCCCATCTCCGTGGCCGCACGGCCGAGCGACTCCTTCACATTGGCCGACAGCGCACCGAAACTCATGCCCGCAACCGTGATGGGAATCGCGAGTTCGATCGGCTTTTTGGCGAAGCGTGTGCCGAGCACCGTCTTCGTCACGCACTTCTCGCGGTATCCCTCCAGCGGATAGCGCGACAGCGATGCACCGAGAAACAGCAGGTCGTCGAAGTGCGGCACGCGCCGCTTCGCCCCCAGGCCACGGATCTCATACAGTCCGTGTGCCGCGGCGTTCTGGATATAGTCGATCGTCTTGCGGTCGAAGCCCCAGGACTCTTCAGTGGCGATGTGTTTCATGTGTACGGGCTTGATTTCCATGGCGGGGTCCCTGGTTCAATATTCCTGATTCGCGTCGGCATTCCAGTGGTACAGCGAGCGAGCCGATGCTACGCGTCTGAATTCCTTGGGGTCGAACTCGGCGAATGCCGGGCCGGCTGCGCGCAACAGCTGTGCAACGGCTTCCACGTCGGCGCCTTGCATCGGCTCTTCACGCGCATCCGCACCCAGCGACTTGACCTTGCCGCGCACGTAGATCACCGCCTCGTACAACGAGTCGCCCAGCGCATCACCCGCATCGCCGCAGATCACGATCCGGCCGGCCTGCGCCATGAACGCCGAAAAGCTCCCAACCGATCCCCTCACGACGATGTCCGCCCCTTTGAGCGAGATGCCGCAACGCAAGCCCGCATCGCCTTCGATGACGAGCAGACCGCCGTGCGCGGATGCACCCGCCGCATTGGAGGCGAAGCCCTTCACGTGCACGCGCCCGCTCATCATGTTCTCGGCCACACCCGTACTGGCGCTACCCGAGATCGTCACTTTCGCTTCCTTGTTCATGCCGGCGGCGTAGTAGCCCGCGTGGCCGTCGATCTCCACCTCGATGGGCAAATCGAGTCCCACGGCGATGTTGTGCGCACCATCGGGATTGGAGATGAACACCTTGCGCGTGCCCGCTTGCGCGGCCTCGCGATGCAGGAAGCCATTCACGTCGGTCACCGAGGCGGACGCCAGGTCGAAGTTCACACTGTCCATACGTACATCTCCTCTGGGGCCGGTTCGAAAACACGCGCGTGCTTGATGTCGGGAAGGTGCGCGAGCGAGCGGAACTCCGAAGCAATGGCGACGAAGTCGTCCGTCTCGGCCACGACGGCCGGCTTGCACGCGAACGGATCGCGGATCAGCGCGAGCTTGTCCGGCGTGCCCATCAGGAACGTGTAGAAACCGTCGAGCTGCTCGAAGCCCTTTTGCAAGGCGGTTTCGAGATCGTCGCCCTCACGCAGCCGGTATTCGAGAAAACGGCATGCTGCTTCCGTGTCGTTGTCCGTGTCGAAGCGAATGCCATGCGGTTCGAGCATGCGCCGTACGCCGTTGGGGTTCGACAGCGAGCCGTTGTGCACGAGGCAAAAGTCTTCGCCAGCCGTGAACGGGTGTGCCCGATCGGGCGTCACGGCCGACTCCGTCGCCATACGCGTATGGCCGACCAGATGCGTGCCCGTCAGCGCGCTGAACGCGTAGCGGTCTGCGACCATGCCGGGCGTGCCCGTGTCCTTGTACAGGTCGATCATGCGGCCGGTCGACAGCACATGCAGCCGGGGATGTGTTTCGCGGATCCAGTGCTTGACCGTCTCGGGATCGATGGCGACGCTCAGGATCGCGTGATTGTCCTTCGCATGCACCGACGCCTTCGCGCCGAGATGCTCGTTCAACTCATGCGCGAGCCCCTGCCAGTTGAAGTCGGCGCCCTCATCGGTGAGGCCCGAGTAGAGGCTGATCTTGCGCACGCCATCCGCAGTGGGCTCCGTGAACACGGCCAACCCTGCCGAATCGGGCCCCCGCTCCGTCATGCCCAGCAACATCGGCACCATCAATTCTCCGAGCCGGCCCCGCAGCTCGGGCTTTTTAACAAGTAATCCTACAATTCCGCACATCGTTTTCTCCTCGCGATCACATTCAAATCGACAAACTGTCCTGGTTTTTGGTCAGAAAAATTCGAGGTACGTCTTCTGTTCCCAGTCCGACACATGGCGCATGTACTCGATCCATTCCATGTTCTTCAGACGCAGGAATTCCCCGCCCGCCGGTCCCAGCGCTTCGAGCATCACTTCATCGCGCTCCAGTGCCTGCAGCGCGGCCGAGAGGTTCTGCGGCAGGATGCTGATGCCGTGCTCATTGAGTTCCTGCGGGGACATTTCGTAGAGATTGGCATTGCACGGCTTGCCTGGCTCCAGACGGTTCTCGACGCCATCGAGCCCGGCCGCGATCACGGCGGCCGTCGCGAGATATGCGTTGCAGGCGGCGTCGGGCAGGCGCAGTTCGATCCGGCCGCCCGGAATACGCACCATCGACGAACGATTGTTGTCGCCATAGCTCACGTAGGCGGGTGCCCATGTCGCGCCAGTCAAGGAACGGCCCACGACAAGACGCTTGTATGAATTGACCGTCGGGGCGCAGATCGCCGTGAGCGCCGCGGCATGCTTGAGAATGCCCGCCGTCCAGTGATACGCGAGCTTCGAAAGGCCAAGACCGTTCTCGTCGTGGTCGTCGGCGAAGAGGTTTTTCTTTCCGTCCGAAATCGACATATGCATATGCATGCCGTTGCCGGGCCGGTTCGCGAAGGGCTTCGGCATGAACGAACAGATCAGGCCGAGTTCGTTCGCGATCTCCGCGGCCGCCATCTTGAAGAAGACGTAGTGATCGCAGGACTTCAGGCAATCCGTGTACGTGTAGTTGATCTCGAACTGGCCGTTGGCGTCTTCGTGGTCGATCTGATAGACATCGATGCCTGCCTTGATGAGCGCATCCGTCAGGCGTTCGAGGAACTCGCGCGAGCGCGAGAGCCCCTTGTAGTCATAGCAGGGTTTGGGCAACGCGTCGGTGTGATCGCATGGCACGATCGCGCCGTCGGGGCCCTTGCGCAGCAGGGAGAACTCGGGCTCGAGGCCCGTGTTCAAAATCCAGCCCCGTTCTTCGAGACGCCGCACCTGCTTCTTGAGCGTCACGCGGCTTTCGAACGGCCAGGGTTCGCGCTTGACATGTCCATCGCACACGATGCGGGCGTAGCCCGGCTGCCATGGCACGAGTTGCAACGTGTCGATGTCGCCGACGGCCATGAAGTCAGGCCCCTGCGGATCGATACCGAGCCCCCACACTGCGAAGCCTGCGAAACCGGCGCCTGCCGTCAGAATGCTGTCCAGGTGAGCGGCGGGCACGGACTTCGTCTTCGCCACTCCGTGGATGTCGACAAACTGGGCGAGGATGTACTTTATCTCGTTTTCTGCTAGAAACTTGCGGGCGAATTCGGGGGTCATGTGAATGTCCTCAAACGTAATAAGTCCAGGGGTTTCGGAGAACGCTGGCCCGTGTTCGCGCCCGCGTCGACCACGTGCTCACTACCGGGGCGGCGACTGATCGATATCCGTAATCGCGGCGATCCCGACCGGGCCGCCGCCAAGCTCGGCAGCGATGCCCGAGAAGGTTTCCCACAGATACAGCCCGTACGTTCCGTCGGCCCAGATCCGGTAGTAAGGCTTGCCTGCCCGGGCGCCTGGCATGACGGTGACGGCGACTCCCGCCATCGAGGTCAGCACGACTGGCCGGGCCGCCAGATCGAGCGCGCGGAAGTTGACATTGCAGGTTTGCAGCAACAACTCGTGCACCGCTTCGCCGCACAGCACGAGCGCGACATCCTGATGCAGCACGGGATACACGTGCACGGGCGTGTCGAGATGCGACATCCGCACCGAGCTGCCTTGAATGACTCCGTCTTCGATCAGATACTCGGCGAGGCCCAGCCGCAACACCACGCCACCGGCGGCGAGCGGCGCCCAGCTATTGGGCTGCGCCGGCACGGGAATGCCCTGTGCCTGTAGCCAGGCGGCCACGCCATTGCCCTTGAAGCCGGCGCGGGCAAGGTACGAAACGTCGGCAATCCCGAGCGTCTGTGCCCGTGCGCTGTCTGCGTCATCGATCTGCTCGACGACGCGCATGTCGTCGCGCACGCTCCATCGCAGGCTCGCCGGCTTGCGTGCATCGCTGACCGGGCTCATTCGAAGTGGCGCGTTCATGCGGTCTCCTTTTTCGGCGAAGCGGTTTCGGTCGTGACGCTGTCCTTCTGACGTGCGTTCTCCGGGTCGTAGAACGGTGTGGAAACGACCGTTGCGGGAACCATCCGGCCATCCGTCAAACGGAAGCTGATGCGCGTGCCGGGCTCGGCCTGGTCCGGCCGCACGAACGCGAGACCGATCGTCTTTTTCAGGGTTGCGCTCCATGCGACGCTCGTCACGCGCCCCGCAATCTCGCCGCGATCGATCACGAGATGACACTCGCGCAGCCCGGTTTCGCGTTGACCCGCGTCCAAAGCAAAGCCGACGAGGCGCTGTTTGGCCGGCGCCCTGTCGATGATCTGCAGGCTGCGCTTGCCGACGAAGAACGGCTTGTCCATCTTCACGGCCCATTCCATGCCCGCGTCGCGCGGCGTCGTCAGACCATCGGTGTCCTGGCTGACGATCACGTGGCCCTTCTCCAGCCGCAACAGACGCTGAGCTTCGACACCGAATGCACGAATGGCGTGTTCCTTGCCGGCTTCGAGAAGCGTGCGCCAGAGCGCCGCGCCGTACTCGGCGGGAATGTGGATTTCGTAGCCCCATTCGCCGACGAAGCCGACCCGCATGAGCCGTGCTGGCACGCGATGCTGATCGAGCGCGATGCCCGTCACGCGCACACCGAGATACGGAAACGCGGCGGACGACAGATCCAGATCGACGAGCCTGGCCAGCACCGCACGCGACGCCGGGCCGGCGAGATTGACCGCCGCAAACGCGCCCGTGACGTTGACGATGCCGCAATCGAGTTGCCAGATGGTGTTGAGCCGCGACAGCTCGCGATAGATGGCGGCAGCGCCCGAGGTCGTCGTCGTGAAGTAAAAGTGATCATCCGCGAGACGCGCGATCACCCCGTCGTCGATCACCACACCCGATTCGTCGCACATCACCGCATAGCGCGTCATGCCGGGCTTCAGGCCTGCGTACTTCGACACGTACACGCGTTCCAGAAATTCGGCGGCCTGCGGCCCGCGCACCTCGATCTTGCCGAGCGTGCCCACGTCGATGACGCCCACGCCATTGCGCACCGCGAGCGCCTCTTCCTCGATGCATGCCCCGCGCGCCTTGCCCGGGACCGCGTAATACTCCGGCCGCTGCCAGACCCCTGCCGCCATCCAGACTGCATTGAGCGACTGATGCTGCGCGTGCAGCGGCGTGCGCCGCTCGGGATTGAAACCACGGCCGGCGAGATGCGACATCGGCACCGGATGGAAGAACGGCCGCGCCGTGGTCGTGCCGACTTCCTGCGGCTTTTTGCCGGTGAGCCGTGCAAGGATGCGCAGGCCGTTCATGTTCGAGTGCTTGCCCTGGCTCGGCCCCATGCCGTTTGTCGAAAAGCGCTTCAACAGTTCGATGTTGTCGAAACCCTCCTGAACCGCATTCGCGAAGTCCTTCAGTTGCAGGTCCTCGTCGAAATCCACGAAGTTCTTGCCGGAATCGTGGCCCACGATCGGCCAGGGATGAGAAGGCGATTCCTGCTCCGCGAGACGCGACCCGGTCGCGCTCGCCGTCTTCACATCGCAGAAGCCGCTGTGCGCCGCCGCCTGAATGCCGGCGCGCGCGCCGTCCAGCAGCCTGCTCTCGAACGTATAGACGCCATTGACACGGCCGCACGCGAAGACACCGGGCGGCAACTGCTCCGGCACGAACTGCTCGACGTCATGGTCGAAGCGCATCTTCGTGTTGGCCTGGTACAGAAGGTTCGCCGCGGGCGCCCAGCCCACGCTCATGAGCAACGTGTCGCATTCGATCAGGCGCGTCGCGACCGTCGAGGCGCGCAAACCGTCTTCCGCCGAGAACGCGCCGACGCGTACGCCCGTCAACTGGCTGCCCTTGGCGTCCGGCACGGCCTCGACGACACAGCTCGACATCAGCACGTCGACATCCTTCGCTCTCAGAACGCGTTCGAGCTCCCGGCATTTGTGCGATGCGCGCAGGTCCACGACCGCAGCGACCGGGATGCCGCGAGCGAGCATGTCCAGTGCCGCGCGATAGCCATCGGCGTTGGCCGTGAGCACCACGGCCCGTTTCCCGGGCGCGACGCTGTAGCGATACGCGAGTCGCTGCGCCGCCGAAGCCAGCATCACACCGGGCAGGTCGTTGTTGCGAAATACTGCCGGCTGCTCGAATGCACCGCTCGCGACGATCACCGCTTTCGCGCGCATCTTCGTAATGCGGGTCGGCTCCACGAGAGGCACCCACAGGTCAGCGTAATACGCCGCCGCGAGCGTTTCCGTCATCACGCGGATGCGCGGGTGTCCAAGCGCCGCCGTCTCCAGCTCACGGGTCCGCTCGAATCGCTTCTCGTCGCCACCCAGTTGATAGCCGCCGCTGCCGCCGATGCGCGCGTTCTCGTCGACGATGACGACGTCGGCGCCCTGTTGAGCCGCAGCGAGCGCCGCCGAAAGACCCGACGGGCCCGCGCCGATCACGAGGACGTCACAGAAGCCATAGCGTTTCGGTGTGCGAATATGCGGCGCGTTGAAGTCGACGGTACCAAGGCCCGTCATCGCGCGAAACATGCGTTCCCAACGCGGAAACCAGCGCTTGCTGTGGAACGCCTTGTAGTAGAAGCCGACGGGGAGGAACGCGGCGAGCTTGCCAATGACGCGCCCTCGATCCGCGTCCACGCCGCCGAACGTGTTGACCGAATGCCAGTTGCCCTGCGTCAGGGCCGTCACATCTGCGCGCACATTCAATCTCGCGCCGTCCTGAAGCATCACGTTGACATCGTGATTGGCGAGCGAAAGCACGCCGCGTGGCCGGTGGTATTTGAAGCTGCGGCCGAGCACGTGCACGCCGGATGCCCACAGTGCGCTCGTGATCGTATCTCCTGTAAGGCCGCTATAGTGCTTGCCTTCGTACGAGAAGCCGATGTGCGTATTGCGTGTGATCCATTCGCCGCGATGAGGTGTGAGACGCATTCAGGCCTCCGCGCCGGCAAGGTAAGTACGCAGCACGAGATCTTTCGCAGTATCGCGCTCGGCAATGAACCACGTGTTGCTCGAGGTGTGGCACCACCACTCCTGCTTCACGCCCGCAGCGCCGTTGCGGCAGAACACGTAGTCGGCCCATTGCGCATCGTCCGCGACCAGCGGGTCTGGCATCGGCCGTATCTCGCCCCAGTATGTAAACTCCGACATCGGGCGCGCACCATTAACCGGACAGGTCATGATCTTCATCGTCTTCTCCAGGTCAGTGGCCAACGGATGCCGCACCCTTTTCGCCCGTCAGCGAGAAGCGGCGGAACCGGTCAAGCGAGAAACCCTCGATCAGCGGGTGGCTGGTGTCGTTCGCCACCGTGTACGACATCGTCTTGCCGCATACGGGCGTGGCCTTGAAGCCCCAGGTGCCCCATCCCGCATCGAGGTAGAAGCCCTCAACGGGAGTCTTGCCCATGATGGGCGCAAAGTCAGGCGTCATGTCGGCCATCCCCGCCCATTGCCGCATCACCTTCGCGTGCGACAGGAACGGGAACATTTCGAGCATGTGGGCAGTGAGGCCTTCCACGAAATCCAGCGTGGAGCGGGTCGAATGCAGCTCGTACGGATCGAGCGACGCACCCATCACGAGTTCCCCGCGCGCCGACTGGCTGATGTAGACATGCAGGCTGCCGGACACGAGGATCGGATCGAGCCAGGGCTTGAGCGGCTCGCTCACCATCGCCTGAAGCGGATGGATGAAGATGGGCGTGCGCACGCCTACCATGTCCGTCATGCGAGGGGTCGAGCCCGCGACGGCGCACAGCACCTTGTTCGTCGAGATGTAGCCGCGCGAGGTCTTCACCCCTTTGACCTTGCCCCCCACCACGTCGATGCCGAGCACCTCGGTTTGCTGATGAATCTCGACGCCTCGCTGATCCGCCCCGCGCCCGTAACCCCAAGCCACGGCATCATGCCGCGCGACGGCGCCTGGCGCGTGATACAGCGCTCCCATGATCGGCGCGACACCCCCGCATGAAATATCGATCATCGGCGCGGCTTTCTTGACTTCGTTCGGCCCGACGACTTCCGAATCCACCCCGTAGTGTTTGTTGACTTCCGCGCGCCAGCGCATCGTGCGCATCGCAGAATCGGTATGGGCAAGCGTGTAGTGGCCGCGCGTCGAATAGAACAGGTTGAGGTCGAAGTCCTGAGAAAGGTCCTGCCAAAGTTTCACGGACTCGTCGTAGAACTTCACGCCTTCGGGCGTCAGATAGTTCGAGCGGATGATCGTGGTGTTACGCCCGGTATTACCTCCACCGATATACCCCTTTTCCAGCACTGCTACGTTCGTAATGCCGTGCTCCTTCGCAAGGTAGTACGCCGACGCAAGACCGTGGCCTCCAGCGCCGATGATCACCACGTCATATGAACGACGCAACGTGTCGTGTCTGGTAAACATTCTCGGTTCGGGGTGTTTCTTCGAGAGAGCGAAGCGGACAAGACGCCATGGCATAACACACACTCCTTTGTGTTGCCCCGCAAGGGGGCGACTCTGCGACCTGAACAACCAAAGATGACCGAGCAACTACCGCAGGACGATGGTCTTGTTGCCGTGGACGAGCACACGATCCTCGAGGTGATAGCGTAAGCCCCGCGCCAGTACGGCCTTTTCGATATCGCGGCCAAGCCTCACGAGATCGTCTGGCCGGTCCGAATGACGCACGCGAATCACGTCCTGCTCGATGATCGGCCCCTGGTCCAGTTCTTCCGTCACGTAGTGACAGGTGGCACCCGTGAGCTTCACGCCGCGCCCGTATGCCTGGTGATAAGGCTTGGCGCCCACGAAGCTCGGCAGGAACGAGTGATGGATGTTGATGATTCGCCCCGGATAGGCCGAGCAAAGGGTCGGAGACAGAACCTGCATGTAGCGCGCGAGCACCATCGTGTCGGCGCGCGCATCGTCGAACAGGCGCTGGACTTGGTCGTACGCCTGTGCCTTGTTGTCGGGGGTGACGGGCACGTAGTGAAACGGAATGCCGTGCCACTCGACGAAGCTGCGCCACGTCTCGTGATTCGAGATCACGCACGGAATCTCGATGTCCAGCTCACCCGCCTTCCAGCGCGCGAGCAGATCGTAGAGACAGTGTTCGAGCTTCGATACGAGTATCACGACCCGCTTCTTGACCGAGTTGTCGGAGATCTTCCAGTCCATCGCATACTCGCGAGCGATGTTGGCAAAGCGCTCGCGAAACGCGTTGATGCCGAATGGCAGCGACTCCGCTGCAATCTCATGACGCATGAAAAAGCGCTTTTCGATCTCGTCCGCGTGATGAGTGGCCTCGGTGATCCACGCGTGATGTTCGGCCAGGAACGTGCTTACAGCGGAAACGATCCCGATGCGGTCGGGACACGAAAGGGTAAGCGTGAAGCGGTGCATGGAGGAGGACATGGTGCGCATCGAACCGAAGTGGAGAGTCGTTGAGCACAACAGTAGCCAGATAAAACGCCACCGTCAACGTGAATCAACTTTTTTTCTTGTCAGGAAACACCCGTACGACTTTTCTACCCATGGGGGAGTATCGCGATGCATGTAATCCCACCGCCCAGAAAATCGCTCCCGTCTACCCCAAAAATGCTCTGCAATCCCCACCCGGAGTCCGAGGTACATCTATGCTCGCGACACGTATCTGTCGAAAGCTTGCCTTTTGAATAGCGTGAATGCGAAGAGCGGGATGAGTGCGCACCCCCGACAGGCAGGTGCGGATTTGCGCGAGGCGTCGAACTTGTGGATGTGCGCTCGGTCGACGCAGCGCTCAATCGCTGTCAGTTCGACTGTGCGCTAGTTGATGCCGTGGCGCGCGAAAGGCAGTCGTCCCGCCGGCGCGCCAGTTCGTGGAAGGTCGTGATGCCAGAACGCAGGTGAAATGCTATTCACTCACGTCGGGCGAGTGCCCGTAGATGATGACGGTAATGAAGCGGATGGGCAATTTGATTAGTCGTTCGGGGCCATGCGCAACCGAACCTTGAAAGGTCAGTGCGTCGCCGGGCTGCAGCAGATAACTGCGATTGCCATGGCGATATTCCATTTTTCCCTGCAGCATATAGATGAACTCGGTGCCGGGGTGCTCGAAAGTCGGAAATACCTCGGCTTCGTCGTCCAGCGTGATGAGGAACGGTTCGAACAGCTTGACGGGCCCCTGGTCATAGGCGAGCAGATGATACGTGTGCCCTTTGGTGGTACCGCGCCGCACTACCTCCATTCCAGTGCCCGACTTCACGTGCTGCGCATTCCCCTGGCGATGCTCGAAGTTCTTGAATAGCGCGGAAATCGATATGCCCAGTGCGCGCGCAAGGCTCACGATAGAGTCCAGGCTGGTCGACACCTGCCCGTTCTCGATCTTCGACACCATGCTGCGCGACAGACCGCTTTGCTCCGCGAGGTCGGCAATCGTCAGTCCCTGATTCGTCCGGTGCTCCTTGACGACCTTCCCAAGGAATGCCTCGATCGACCTCCCGTCGCCAGTCTCATCAGACTCACTGGCAAACAACTCGGAATCTTTTTCGCTTTTCATCGCTCGGCTCTACACGTGACTATCGACAACCGGATGCGGAGACCCATGCGTAACGGCCCGCACTCGCATAGTACCAGCGGCTGGCGAAGGAAGGACGAGTTCTTTCCGTCTGGCTATCGACGTGCGATGTCAGCCGCGGGACAGATTGCGGCGCGCATGGTGCTCCTGGTGCCAGACGACGGCCTCAACCCTCGAATGCAGATCGAGCTTGTGCAACAGGTGCTTGACGTGCACCTTGACGGTTCCCACGCTGATATCGAGCTTGCGCGCTATTTCCTTGTTGCATAGGCCTTTTACCAGATATTCCAGGACTTCGTACTCGCGTGGCGAGAGGCCCGTCCCGTTGACGTGAGGAGGCTGTCTGGCGGACAAAGCATCAAACAGCTTGCCCGTCACCGCTTCGCTGAGCACGGACGTGCCCTGCAGCGCTTTCTGGAGGCAAAGGCACAACTGCTCGGGCTCCATGTCCTTCAGTAGATACCCGCTTGCGCCAGCGCGAAAAGCTGCGATGACATCGCGCTCGCTGTCCGATACGGTCAGTATCAAAAAGCGGGCTTGTACGCCATGTTGCCGTAGCGACTCTAGCGTTTCGATTCCACTCATATCCGGCATGCTCAGATCGACCAGGACAAGATCGGGCTTGAGCTGAATCGCAAGTTCAACGCCTGCACGGCCGGACGAGGCTTCCCCGACGACTCGAAACGCCTGATTCATCTGAATGAGCTGCGCAACACTCTTGCGAAAGAGCGCATGATCGTCGATTAGCAGTACGGTATAGACGGGGTCCATTCCCACTCCTCATGCTTGACCAGCTTGGGCCGGGATTCAGCCACTTGTCACAACTCGATCATCACCCTTGCAGCGAAATCAATCTGCGCGGCTGTGTGAAATCCTCATCACCCCGCGTGCGATCCCCATCCGGTCAGCCAATTGCCGTACCGAGTTTGTGAACTGACTCGCACCTAGTGCGTAGATCCGCAGACCAACGTGCACCGTGTGCATCGAGTGCTCGAGCGCCCACAAGAGGTCCGCTTCCTCGGAGAACCACCGGGCAACGGCGGTCGGCAACACGTGTGCTGCACCGGTGCCGGCCTGCGCCATCAATGGGTCCACCGTCCAAACTTCGATCCGCGAAAGATCCGCCAACGCGGCGAACGCATTCGCGCAATCTTCCAGAGCCGCTTCCGACATGACGAACCAGTGTTCGGTGCCGTTCGGATCCGCTGGAAAAAGAACTCATCGCGGCTTCTCCAGATTAGCCTTCTGACGTCCGAAACAGGATCCTGGAGATTCAAGGCTATATCAATGCCCAGTGCGAGGTAGTCCTGGGAGAAGGTCCTTGAAGGGGCCGCAAACGGTCGCCACCCCCAGATAGCGTCTCAACGATGGGGTACGTGGATGCGCTCCTGTCTTGCCGTGGCGCCTGGCCCCTGCTGGGGCTGCCTACCCCCTGGAGGTATTACTAGAATGAAGTTGCCATATCTAGCACCTGAACTGACACTATGGGCCAATGGAATTCAAGCAAAGATCTGGTCGTGCCGGTGTCATCGCGCTTCTTCGAACGCCGCCCCCTCGCCTGGCTCCCGCTCCAGCACCGAAAACGACCAGGTCCTGGACGGCACGGCAACCGGATCGATTTGCACTCACCGCGCCAGAGGATGCGGCGAGTGCGCGGACGCTCGCGCGCCCGGCGCCACGGCCGCCTCATCTCCCGGCTCCGCGGACAGATCGCGCTTGAAAGTCTCTGCGAGGAAAAACGCGCACACGAGGCTCAGCAATCCTGTCACCGCGATATAGATCGAAATGGGCAACGTGTGGCCAAACGTCGCGAACAGATAGGTGGCGATCAATGGCGTCGGTCCCGACGTGATGATGCCGGCGATCTGATACGGCAGCGAAGCACCTGTATAACGCACCCGGGTCCCGAACAGTTCCGCGAACCACGTCGATTGCACGCCGTACACCGACGCCTGGCTCAACGCGATGCCGCAGACGTACGCCACGAAAATCAAAGTCGGATTGCGTGTCTCGAGCAACGGGAAGAACGCGAATCCATAGATTGCCACGAATACCGCGCCGAGCATGAAGACGGTCCGGCGTCCAATCGCGTCCGACAGCTTGCCGAACAGCGGCAGCGTGAACAGCGCAACCCCGCAGCCCACAATGATGGCGTTCAGCAGCAGTCCGCGCGACAAGCCGAGCCGCGTCGTTCCGTACACCAGCACGAACACGTTGATCACGTTGAAGGTGATGTCGACCGCGAAGCGCGTGCCGATCGTCAGCACGAGGTCTTTCGGATGCCGGCGCAGCAATTCGATCAGCGGCGCTTTCACGACCTGCCTGCTCGCCTTGATCTGTTCGAATACCGGCGACTCCATGACGCGCAGGCGGATGAACAGGCCGATCGCGATCAGCGCGACGCTCAGCAGGAACGGCAGGCGCCATCCCCAAGAGTAGAACGCCTCCGACGGCAGACTCGAGACGGCTTTGAACACGGCGGTCGAGAGCATCAATCCGAGCGGCACGCCCAATTGCGGGAACGCGCCGAAGAAACCACGTTTTCTGGCCGGTGCCGTTTCGACCACCATCAGCACCGCGCCGCCCCATTCGCCGCCGACGCCGAGCCCTTGCAGGAAGCGCATCGCGACCAGCAGCATCGGCGCCCAGACGCCGATCGAGGCGTAAGTCGGCAGCAGGCCGATCACGAAGGTGCCGACGCCCATGATCGTCAGCGTCGCGACGAGCGTCGCCTTACGTCCGATGCGATCGCCGAAGTGCCCGAAAAACACGGCGCCGAAGGGCCGGGCGAGATAGCCGACCGCAAAACTTCCGAACGCCGCGATGGTGCCGACCATCGGATCGAACGAGGGAAAGAACAGCTTGGCGAAGACCAGCGCCGAAGCGGTGGCATAGAGAAAAAAGTCGTACCACCGATAGCGGTCCCGACCACCGAGGCGACCAGCACACGGTTGACGGCCGACCGACCGATAACCGGCGCGTTGCCGGATGAAATGGGCGATGTTTTCACGTCTCCTCCCTTCTCTGGGAATCTATGTTTTGAACTGCTGCGTGTCGGCGGCGCAGGGCCGCCCGCACGTTACGATCAGTTCACTGTGCTCACCAGTGCAGTTCCATCGGGAAATGGTCGAGCGTTTCGACGCCGCCCGAGGTCAACCGCACGATACGTTCCGTGCGCAGGCCGCCGACGTTCGGCACCGTGATCGTCGCCTTCAGCGTAAAGACCATGTTTTCCTGCAGCACGGTCCTGTTGCCCGGCCCGATCCACGGCGCTTCTTCTTCCGGGTCCATGCCGGTGCCGTGACCGGTGCCATGGCCGCGCGCTTCGCTCGAGTATTGCTCGTAGTTCGACTTCACCAGCGCCTGCTGGATCACCGCGTTCAACTCCATGGCCGCCATGCCGGGACGCGCGGCGGCCAGCCCCGCTTCGACCGCGCGCGCCGCTGCCGCGACGATCGCCATCTTCTCTGGATTCGCCGGACCGTAGGTAAAACCGCGTCCGCCGTCGGCCACGTACCCACGATAACGCGCACCGATGTCGGTCATGATGAGGTCGCCCGGTTGCAGGATGCGGTCGGTGGGGCGCGCCAGGTTATACGCCGAGCGCGGACCGGATTGCACCATCGAATCGAACGCGGTCCGGTCCGCGCCTCCCGCGAGCATCGCGCGGTCGGCGATCAAAGCGAGTTCGCGCTCGGTGTAGGGACGGCCGTCGGCGAGCGCGTCGCGAATCGCGGCCATCGCCGAATCGGTCAAGGCCGCGGCTTTGCGCATCAGCGCGACCTCGGGCTCGCTCTTGATCGCCTTGATTTCGGCCAGCACCATCGTCGGTTCGAGCTTCAGTTCGCCGAGACCGGCGTTCAGGCGCTGCAACAGGTCCGCGGGGATATAGGCGGCGCCAGCGAGGCCGACCGTGCCGCTGCGGTGCCGCGCAGAAAAGGCCTGCACCTGTTGCGTGACTTCACGCAGACTGCGCACCTCGAAGGCGGTCACGCTCGTCGCGTAATCGAAGCATTGATCCGACACGAACAGCACGGGGTCGCCGTCCACCGGCAGCAGCAGGATCGCATTGGCAATGTCCGAGACGCCGTCGAGCGGGCGGAACTCGGTGAAGTAGCCGATGTTCGCGCCACGCCAGCAATCGCCGAATGCAAGCAGGCCGACCAGGCCCGCCTTGTCGAGCGCGCTGCGGACCTTGGCGACGCGGCCGAGGAACTCGTCGGTGGTGATGCCTTCCGGCGGGATGTCTGCAGTACGGATGTTCATTAGCTCTTCGCCTCCTGTGCGGCTGCATGCGCGGATGCTGGACGCAGCCGGTCTCGATGCCCATGATGGGAAACCGCCCGCCTTGAAATGCAGGGCGACTGCTGCATAGTAGGATTGTTCGATATGCTTTTATAATGAAAAATAACGCAAGATCTATATCAATACGGAATACATGGAGGCGGCATCGTGAGCTCGGCACTTCATCCGGACAGCGGCGCGGGGGTCATCGCGCCGGGCCGCTTCGATCCCACGCGCCTGAAGACGCGCCAATTGGCCCTGATCGTTCAGCTCGACACCCATCGCTCGGTATTGCGCGCGGCGGACGCCGCGCACATGACCCAACCCGGGGCGACCAAGTTGCTGCGGGAACTGGAAGAGACGATGGGTGTGCCATTGTTCGAACGGCATCCGCGCGGTGTCGAGCCCACCTGGTACGGCGAGGTGCTGATCCGCCATGCGCGCAGCGTGCTGGCGGAGCTGCAGCACGCGTACGACGAAGTGTCCGCGCTCAAAGCCGGCCTGACTGGGCAGGCGATGATCGGCACCGAGGTCACGGCGGCCACCAACCTCGTGCCGCAGGCCGTGGCGCTACTCAAGAAGCGCTTTCCGCAGATTCGCGTCAACATCGAGATGGAGTTCAGCGAGGTGCTGGTGCAGCGTTTGCAGGAAGGCAAGCTGGATATGATCGTCGCGCGAATCCGCAATCCGGACGATCTGGCGGAACTGCACTACGCCCCGCTCGCAGAAGCTCAGCACGCGCTGTTCGCGCGCGTTGGCCATCCGCTCGCCAGGCGTAAGGCTCTCAGTTGGAACGAACTGGCGCCGCAAACGTGGATCCTGCCGCCGAAGGGCAACGTGATGCGTAATCAGTTCACACAACTTTTTCTCGAACGGCAGCTCGCGTTGCCAACGGATGTGGTCGAGAGCTCATCGCTGCCTGTCATCACGAGTCTGCTGCAGATCAGCGATATGATCGCGCCGCTTGCGCGCGAGCCGGTGCGCCCGTATTGCATTGCCGGCGCGCTCGAACCGCTGCCGTTCGAGCTCGATCTGAAGCTCGGGCCGGCGGGCATCGTCACACGGCGCGGAGACAGGCTCTCACCGGGTGCGCGGGCGATGCTGCAAGCGCTGCGCGAGGCCGCCGGATTCGATACCGGAACCCCCGACGCCGACAACGACTGACTTACCTGGACGGGACTCAGCGCAGGCCGTCCACGGCGAAGGTGCGCGTGGCGGTCGATTTCCTGCGCCAGCAGTTGAGCGATGGACCGCTCGCCTTACGGCACCTGTGGTGAAATCGGTTCCGCTCACAAGGCGTCACAGCCCACCGCGTTGCCCGCCATCTCCCGGACCGCCTTGGCGCCTTCGACCCGCAGCAGTTCCGGCAACGACACGCCGTTTTTCGCGGCCGTCAATTCGGCCAGTATCGACAGGGCGATCTCCGGCGGCGTCCGGCTGCCGATGTAGATGCCCACCGGCCCGTGCAGGCGCGCGAGTTCTTCATCGGTGAGATCGAACTCCTTCAAGCGCTTGCGCCGCGCCGCGTTATTGCGACGCGAACCGAGCGCACCCACGTAGAACGCAGGCGTTTTCAGCGCTTCCATCAGCGCGAGATCGTCGAGCTTCGGATCGTGCGTCAGCGCGATCACCGCAGAGCGTTCGTCGAGCTTCATGTCCATCACGGTGTCGTCGGGCATGGCGCGAACGAGGGTCGTGCCGGGCACGTTCCACTCGTCCGTATATTCCTCGCGCGGATCGCATACCGTGACCTGATAATCGAGCCCCACCGCGATGCGGCACAGATAGCGCGACAACTGTCCCGCGCCGATCACCAGCATCCGGTAACGGGGCCCATGGATGCTCAGCAGCGTCGTCCCGTCGAACAGAAGACCGTCCGTCGCCTGCGCGGGTTCGAGGCGCGCAGCCCCCGTCGCCATGTCGAGCGTGCGCGCGACGAGCCTGCCTGCCTCCACCGCTGCACACAGCCCGGCGATATCGCTCGCGAGCGTCAACGGCTCCAGCACGAGCTGAATGGTGCCGCCGCAAGGCAGGCCGAAGCGATGCGCCTCCTGCGCGCTGACGCCGTACTTCAGCACCTGCGGACTTTCCTGTTCGATGCCTCGCTGCCGCACGCGATCGATCAGATCGTCTTCGATGCATCCGCCCGACACCGACCCGACCACCTGCCCGTCGGCGCGCACCGCGAGCATCGCGCCCACGGGACGCGGCGACGATCCCCACGTCTTCACGACCGTCACCAGCAGCACGCGATGCCCGTCTGCCAGCCATCGCGCGCTGCTTTTCAGGACTTCGAGATCCACGCTATCCATTGACTCGCCTCCCTGCCGTTCACCGCAACGGCGCGATACCTTCCGCCACGCCGGCCGGCATGCAGATGTGCTTCAACTCGGTGAAGTCCGCCAGCGCATCGTAGCCGTGCAGCCGACCCAGTCCGCTTTGGCGATACCCGCCCGTTTCGGCTTCGGCGAAAAGCTTGTTGTGGTCGTTGATCCACACCGTGCCGTTGCGCAGCGCACGCGCGACGCGCAATGCGCGCGCTCCGTCGTGCGTCCATACGCTCGCCGAGAGACCGAAGACCGTGTCGTTGGCTTTCTCGATCGCTTCCATTTCGTTCTCAAAGACCTCCAGCGTGACGAACGGGCCAAATATCTCGTCCTGGCAAAAGAACGCCTTCGGATCGTCATGCTCGACGAGCGTCGGCGACAGAAACGCGTGCCCCGAGCAAGTGCCTCGCAGCAGCACACGCTCGGCCGTTCCGCACGCGCGCTCGATCGTCCGTGCCACCGCATCGCGCGTCGTGCCGTCGATGAGCGCGCCGATATCCGTCGCCGGATCGATGCCCGGTCCAACGCGCAGCGACGCAAGCGCCGACGCGAGGTGCTCGCGCATCTCCGCGGCGCGCGACGCATGAACCAGCACCCGGCGCGCCGCCGTGCATTGCTGCCCGGAGATGATCGTCGCGGCGCGCGCGAGACGCGGCGCTATCGCCGCAATGTCGGCATCGTCGAAGACGACGCAGCATGACTTGCCGCCAAGTTCGAGCGACAGCTTCTTCATGCTGTCGGCAGCGGCCGCCATGATCTTCTTGCCCGTCGCCGTCGATCCCGTGAAGCTCACCACGTCGACGCCGTGCGAATCGACGAGCCGCTGGCTGGCCGCGTATCCGCGTTCGTTGACGAGGTTCACCGCGCCTTCAGGCAACGCCGTGTGTTCGAAGCAGCGCAACATCGCGGCCGTGAGCAGCGACGTTTGCGCCGCCGGTTTGACGATCGCCGTGCAGCCGGCCGCGAGAGCGGGCGCGAGCGAGCGCACGAGCAGCACGGCGGGCGCGTTCCAAGGCACGATGATCGCCGCGACGCCGGCCGCTTCGCGCAGCATCGTCGATATCGTGCCCGGTTCCGGTTCGAGCACGTGCCCGGCAATATGGCGCGCGAGCCCCGCGTAATAGCGCACCTCCGATATCGCGCCGGCAATCTCGCCGCGCGATTGCGCGATCGCCTTGCCGTTTTCGCGCGTGAGCAGCGTCGCGAGCATGTCGCGTTCGGCTTCGAGCGCCGAAGCCCAGCCGAGCAGCACGTCCTGGCGCAAGCGCGCGTCTTGCGCCCATGTCGTGCGATCGAACGCGTGGCGAGCGGCGGCGATGGCGGCATCGGCTTCGCTCGATCCGCCGTCGGCGAAGCGGCCGATGGCCTCGCCCGTCGCGGGATCGATGCTGTCGATGTTGGGCGTGCCGGTCCATTCGCCGGCAATCCAGTGTCGTGCGTTCATGAAGATCGTTCCTTGATGGTGTGTGAGGGCTCGTCGCCCGACAGGCTCGACGCGCGGTGCAACTCGTCGCCGATGATCTCGATCAGTGCTTCCGCCGCCGCGCTCAACGGGCGGCGCGGATGATTCACGCAGACGATGTGCCGAACGATGCGAGGCGCCAGAATCGGGTACGCGCGCAACGTGCCATGCCGCGCGGCGCGCTCGACGACGATGCGCGGCAAAATCGTCGCAAAGCGCGTGTGCTCGACGAGCTTGAGAATCGTCGAAAGCACGTCGATCTCGAAGCGCGGCGCGAGCAGCACGTCCTCGTGTTGCGCGGCGCTGTCGAGCACGCCTCGCAGGCCGTGACGTTTGGTGGGCAGCACGAGTTCCAGTTCGGGCAATTGCGCGAGTTCGATTGCATGCGGCAAGTCGGGGCCATGCGCGGCGCTGGTGGCTAGCACCATCTCTTCGTCGAGCAGCGGGCGCGAGTCGAGCGACAAGCGCGCGCGCGGCTTGTTGATGAGGGCGGCATCGAGCTGCCCGCCCGCCACCCAGTCGATGAAGGTCGCACTGTAGCCATCGGCGACGGTGACTTCGACATCGGGGTAACGCGCGTGAAAGCGCGACAGCGAATCCGCGAGCACGCTTTCCGTCACCGATGCGATCAGCCCGATGCCGACATGCCCCGTCACCACTTCATCGCGCTGCACGAGTTGCTGCCGTGCGTGGGCAAGGTCACGCACGATCGGTAAAAACAGGCGGTACATCAGCCGTCCCGCGGCGGTCGGCGCCATGCCGTGCGCGCCGCGCTCGAACAGCTGTTGATGCAGTTCGTCCTCGAGCTTGGCGATCTGCATGCTCAAGGCCGGTTGCACGACGTTCAGCCGCTTCGCGGCACGGGTGACCGAGCCGTCCTCGAATAGTGCGATGAAATACTGGATTTGCTTGAGGTCCATGTTCCCTCTGGGCATCAGCGATGCTAATGGGGCGCGGTGACATCATCACCCTGCGTTCATCGACGATGCAGGGCCCCTTTTGGTAGTGCGCCCTTCGGTACGGGCGTGCGTGAGCGGTCTATTGATACGTAACTGTAAGACCGCTGTCATCCGGGCTAACACCGATATAACGACGAATGATTCATCGCATCAGTAAACGGTATTAGATGTTATGGCGCGATCTCGCTACGCTTCATCCCATGCGCTTGCTACGGTAGCGCGCACAGATGGAGACGCTAATGAACACACGCGATGCCGCAACGCACGGCAATCCCTCATTCACCTGGGCACGAGATCACGCCGACACCGGCTCGCTGTCGCTGCGCGACTGGCTCGCGCATCTCGCGAAAACCGGCCGGGTCGCGACGATCGACAAGCCCGTCGCGCTCGAGCACGAACTCGCCGCCATTGCAAAGCGCCTCGACGGCGAACAGGCTGCGTTTTTCACGCAGCCGCGCGGACATGCGATTCCCGTCGTGAGCGGCTTCATGTCGAAGCGCGCGTGGATCGCGGAAGCGATGGGCGTCGATGAATCGGCGTTGCTCGCGCGTTTTTCCGCTGCGGCCGCGGCGCCGCTCGCATCGAAACTGATTCAACGTGAAGACGCTCCCTGTCAGCAAGTGGTGCATACGAGCGGCATCGATCTTCACGCGCTGCTGCCCATTCCCACGCACAGCGAACACGACAACGGCCCGTACATCACCGCCGGTCTCGTGATCGCGCGCAATCCGCGCACCGGCGTGCAGAACGTCTCGATCAACCGCATTCAGGTGCACGGCCCGGATCGCATGGCGATTCTGCTGCTGCCGCGTCATCTCTACGCATTCCAGCGCGACGCGGAAGCCGCGGGCGATGCGCTCGACGTCGCCATCGCGATCGGCGTCGATCCGCTGACGATGCTCGCGTCGCAAGCGATCACGCCGATCGATCACGACGAGCTCGAAATCGCGGGCGCGCTGCACGGTGCGCCGCTGCCGGTCGCGCGATGCGTGACGAACGGCGTGCACGTGCCGGCGTTCGCGGAGATCGTCATCGAAGGGCGCATTCTGCCGAACGTGCGCGAGCCGGAAGGTCCGTTCGGCGAATTTCCGAAGTACTACAGCGCGAAGGAAGCACGGGAAGTCATCGAAGTGACGGCCGTCACGCATCGGCGCGATCCGATCTTTCATACGATCGTGCCCGCCGAAATGGAGCATCTGCTGCTCGGCGCGATTCCGCGCGAAGCCACGTTGCTCGCGCATCTTCAGCGCAGCCATCCCGCCGTGAAGGACGTGCATCTGTCGGTGGGCGGCGTGTGCCGCTATCACCTGTGGGTGCAATTCGACAAGAAGCGCGAAGGCGAAGCGAAGAACGTCATTCTGTGCGCGTTCGGCGCGCATTACGACATCAAGCAGGTCGTCGTCGTCGATACCGATGTGAACGTGCACGATCCCGCCGAAATCGAATGGGCCATCGCGACGCGCTTCCAGGCAGACCGCGATCTCGTCGTGATAGCAGGCGCGCAAGGCTCGCCGCTCGATCCGTCGACGACGGTCGGTCAGCCCGACGATGCGCCGTCGCATCTGCAAGGCGTCAGCGCGAAGATGGGTCTCGATGCGACGCGCCCCGTCGTCTACCCCGCGCATGTGTTCACCCGCGTGCGCATACCGGGGCAGGACACGGTCGATCTGCAAGCACTCGTCGCCGCCGACAACAGCGCGTTCGACGCCTATCTGTCACGCGATCATGGCTGAACGAAAGAAACGCATCGTCGTCGGCATTTCGGGCGCAAGCGGCGCGGTGATCGGCGTGCGCTTGCTCGCCGCCCTGCGCCGGCTCGGCATGCACGAGACGCATCTCATCGTGTCGTCGTCGGGCGCGGTGACGGCCGCCCAGGAACTCGGCCTCGCGCGCGGTGATCTCGAAGCCGCTGCCGATGTCGTGCACAACGTGCGTGATATCGGCGCGGCCGTGGCGAGCGGATCGTTTCTGACCGAAGGCATGGTGATCGCGCCATGCTCGATGAAAACGCTCGCGGGCGTCGCGAACGGCTTCGCGGACAACCTGCTGACGCGCGCCGCCGATGTGATGCTCAAGGAGCGCCGCCGCCTCGTGCTGGTCGCGCGCGAAACCCCGCTCAATCTCGCGCATCTGCGCAACATGACGCTCGCCACGCAAATGGGCGCGATCGTGATGCCGCCGGTGCCCGCGTTCTACGCGCATCCGCAGACTATCGACGACGTGGTCGACCACACTGTCGGGCGCATTCTCGATCTGTTCGAGATCGAGCACGACGAGATTGCGCGCCGCTGGAGCGGTCTAGCCGATGAATTCGGCGGCCGCGCCGCACGTGAGGAGTAAGGTCATGAATCAGCGCGAAACCGCATTCGCCGACATGGACGCGCGCGTCGCCGGCAACGAGGTGCGCGAAGCGAGCGCACCGCAGCGTCACATCGGACGCTCGATCGAGCGCCTCGAAGACCCGGCGATCCTGACGGGCCGTGGCCGCTATGGCGACGACATCGCTGTCAAGCCGGGCACGCTGCACGCCGCGATTCTGCGTTCGCCGCACGCGCACGCAGACATCCTGTCGATCGATACGCAAGCCGCGTCGAAACTCGCGGGCGTGCATGCCGTGCTCACGCGCGACGATTTGCGTCCGTGGTCGCGACCGTTCGTCGTCGGCGTGAAATCGCCGATGGAACAGTGGGCGATCGCGATGGACCGTGTGCGCTACGTCGGCGAGCCGGTCGCGGTCGTGATGGCCGAATCGCGTGCGCTCGCGGAAGACGCGCTCGATCTCATCAAGGTCGACTACGCGATGCTCGATCCCGTGACGTCGATCGAACAGGCCGCGAAGGACGACGCGCCGGTGCTGCACGAACGCGTCGGCAGCAACGTCATCAGCGACCGGCATTTCCGCTACGGCGAGCCCGAAACGGCCTTCGAGCGCGCGCCGCATCGCGTGAAGCTGGTCGCGCATTATCCGCGCAACACCTGCGCGCCGATCGAGTGCGGCGTGGTCATCGCCGAGTATCTTTCGGGCGAAGAAGGCTACGACGTCACGTCCAATTTCATGGGGCCGTTCTCGCTGCACGCCGTCATGGCGATGGCGTTGAACGTGCCTGCCAATCGGCTGCGTCATAAGGCCCCGCGCGATTCCGGCGGCAGCTTCGGCGTGAAGCAGGCGGTGTTTCCGTATGTCGTGCTGATGTGCCTCGCGTCGCGCAAGGCCGGCGCGCCGGTGAAGTGGGTCGAGGATCGGCTCGAACACTTGAGCGCGGCGACATCGGCGACGGCGCGTGTTTCAACCATAGAAGCGGCGGTCGAAGCCGATGGCCGGATCGTCGCGCTGTCTTACGATCAGCTGGAAGACGTCGGCGGCTACGTGCGCGCGCCCGAGCCGGCGACGTTCTACCGGATGCACGGCTGCCTGACGGGCGCGTACGCGATCCCGAATCTGCTCGTGCGCAATCGCGTCGTGCTGACGAACAAGACACCGACGGGGCTCGTGCGCGGCTTCGGCGGCCCGCAGGTGTACTTCGCGCTGGAGCGGCTGATCCAGCGTATCGCGATCGAACTGAAGCTCGATGTGCTCGACGTGTATCGCCGCAACTTCGTTCCCGCCGATGCGTTCCCGTATCGCGCAGCGGCGGGCGCCCTGCTCGATTCGGGCAACTATCAGGAAGCGCTGCGCCGTTCACTCGACGAAGGCGGATACCGGGAACTCGTTGCGCGCCGCGACGCCGCGCGCAACGAAGGGCGGCTGTATGGCATCGGCTTCGCGGCGATCGTCGAGCCTTCGGTATCAAACATGGGCTACATCACGACCGTCATGCCCGCCGACGCACGCAAAAGAGCCGGGCCGAAGAACGGCGCGATCGCGAGCGCGACCGTCAGCGTCGATCTGCTCGGCGGCGTGGTCGTCACGATCGCATCGACGCCCGCGGGCCAGGGCCACATGACCGTGTGCGCGCAAGTCGTCGCCGATGTGCTCGGGCTCGATCCGAAGGACATCGTCGTCAACGTCGAATTCGATACGCACAAGGACGCCTGGTCCGTCGCGGCGGGCAATTATTCGAGCCGCTTCGCAGGCGCGGTGGCGGGCACGGTGCATCTCGCGGCGACGCGCGTGCGCGACAAGCTCGCGCGCGTGCTCGCGAAGCAGTTCAACTGCGCGCCCGCCGACGTGCGCTTCGAAGGCGCGCGCGTCTTTCCGCACGACGCCGAAGACCGCGCGCTGCCGTTCGCGCGTGCCGCGAGCAATGCGCCGCACTGGGCGCCCGCGCTCCTGCCCGAAGGCGAAGAGCCGGGCCTGCGCGAAACCGTGTTCTGGTCGCCGCCGCATATGGATGCGCCCGACGAACAGGACCGCATCAATACCTCGGCGGCATACGGCTTCGCGTTCGACATGTGCGGGGTCGAAGTGGATCGCGCGACGGGACGCGTGCGCATCGACCGGTATGTGACCGCGCACGACGCCGGCACGCTCCTCAATCCCGCACTCGCCGATGGCCAGATTCGCGGCGCGTTCGCGCAAGGCCTCGGCGCGGCGCTGATGGAGGAGTTCCGCTACGGCGCGGACGGCAGCTTCCAGTCCGGCACGCTCGCCGACTATCTGATGCCGACCGCCTGCGAAGTGCCCGATCCGCTGATCGTGCATCTGGAGACGCCTTCGCCTTTCACGCCGCTTGGCGCGAAGGGTCTCGGCGAAGGCAACAACATGAGCACGCCGCCGTGCATCGCGAATGCGGTGGCGGACGCGCTCGGCGTCGAAGACATTCGCCTGCCGCTCACGCCGCCCAGAGTGATGGCGATGATCGGCATCGACGATCCCGAACCGTCGCGGCCGGAATATCGCGAAGCGCCCGCCGCGAAGCCGGCGACGCCAGGCGGCGGTCGCGCACTGACGGCGCAGGGCGCGGTCGACCTGCCCGCGACACCCGAAGCCGTGTTCGCCGTGCTGCTCGATCCGAAGGCACTCGCTAAGGTCATTCCCGGCTGTCACGCGCTCGACGAGACGGCGCCGAACCAGTATCGCGCTGACGTGACCGTCGGCGTCGGCATGATCAAAGCGCGTTTCGAGGCGCGTATCGGCTTGTCGGAGATCGATGCGCCGCGCCGCCTGCGACTCGCCGGCGCGGGAATCTCGCCGCTCGGCAGCGCGCGCGGCAGCGGCCTCGTTGAACTGACGCCGCAAGGCAGCGGCACGCGGCTCACGTACGACTACGAAGCACAGGTGTCAGGCAAGGTTGCGGCGGTCGGCGGCCGGATGCTCGAAGGCGCGGCGAAGGTCGTGCTCAAGCAGTTGTTCGAATCGCTCGGACGGCAGGCGGCGGGCAAGCCCGTGCAAGCGCACGGATCGTGGATCGCAAGACTCCTTGCACGTTTCAGGAGGCACGCATGAAGCCCGCACCGTTCGATTACCTGCGCGCGATGACCGCGCAAGACGCGCTCGACGCGCTCGCGCAATACGGCGAGGACGCCCGCGTGCTGGCGGGCGGCCAATCGCTGATGGCCGTGCTCAATATGCGGCTCGCGCAGCCGAAGGTGCTCGTCGATATCTCGCGCACCGCCGAACTCGATGCCGTGCGCGTGGACCAGCAGGCGCGGCATCTGGTCGTGAACGCAGCGGCGACGCAAGGCAGCGTCGAATGGCGCAGCACGCTCACCGACGAAGCGCCGCTGCTCGCGATGGCGTTCCCGCATATCTCGCACTTTCAGATTCGCAATCGCGGGACCGTGTGCGGATCGATCGCGCATGCGGACCCGAGCGCGGAGTTGCCACTCGTGCTTGCGGCGCTCGGCGGTGACGTGATGCTGCGCTCGCGAAAAAGGCGCCGCACGCTCGCGGCGCAGGACTTCTTTCAGGGAATGCTGATGACCGCGCGCGAGCCTGACGAACTCGTCGAAGCGGTGCGCTTCCCGCTGCGCAAGGAAGGCGAGCGCTACGCGTTCGCCGAATTTTCCGCGCGGCACGGCGACTTCGCGATCGTCGCGTGCGCGGCCGTGGTCACCGACGAGTCGATCCGCATTGCTGTCGGCGGCGTCGCGGACCGGCCGGTGACCGAGCAATGGCCGCGTCTGCGGGGCGACGACCTGCGCGGCGCACTGAACGATTTGAGCTGGAAACTGAACGCGCAGGACGATGCGCAGATCAGCGCGGCGTATCGCCGGAATCTGGTCCGGCAACTCGGATGGCGCGTGATCGAGGAGGCAAAGTGAGCAAGATGTCGGACACCATCATGCGGCACGGCGAAGTGCGGCGCATCGCGCTGACGCTGAACGGCCGCGAACGAAGCGGCTATTGCGAGCCGCGCGAACTGCTGTCGGACTTCATCCGGCACGAACTGGGCGCGACGGGCACGCACGTCGGCTGCGAACATGGCGTGTGCGGTGCATGTACGGTGCAGGTCGATGGCGTCGCGGCGCGCTCGTGCCTGATGCTCGCGGTGCAGGCCGACGGTCGGCGTATCGATACCGTCGAAGGCCTTGCGCCCGATCAGACGCTCGGCGACCTGCAGCAGGCGTTCCAGCGGCATCACGCGCTGCAATGCGGCTTTTGCACGGCGGGCATTCTGATGTCGTGCGCGGATTATCTGCGGCGCGTGCGCGATCCTTCCGAAGAGCAGGTGCGCGAGATGCTCTCGGGTCATATCTGCCGCTGTACGGGCTACACGCCCATCGTGGCCGCCGTGCTCGACGTAGCGGCGCGCCGCCGGGCCGAGGCAAGCGCGAAGGAGGCCGAACATGCTTGATCTCGGACGCACGTTCCTGCAAAGCGTCGAGCGC
Source organism: Paraburkholderia sp. BR10923 (assembly GCF_040948765.1). Lineage (NCBI taxonomy): Bacteria > Pseudomonadati > Pseudomonadota > Betaproteobacteria > Burkholderiales > Burkholderiaceae > Paraburkholderia > Paraburkholderia sp. BR10923. Next base: position 98,286 of record NZ_JBFPKO010000011.1, read on the forward strand.
AGTCCGAACGCGCTCGCGCTCGTCGACGGCGATGTGCAACTGACCTACGCGCAGTGGCATCGCATGATCCTCAATGTCGCCGATGGCCTGCGCGAACTGGGCCTGGAACACGGCGACCGGCTGCTCGTCGTACTGCAAAACCGCTGGGAAATGGCGACGCTGCATTGGGCCGGACAGTTCGCGGGCATCGTGATCGTGCCGCTCAACTGGCGCGCGAAGCCGGAAGAAGTCGACTACTGCGTGACCGACGCGGGGGCGAAGGCGATCGTCTACGAACCCGTCAGCGCGGATTCCGTCGCGCAGAGCGCCGCCGCGCAAAAAGTGCCGCGCGTCGGACTCGACGATGCGCCCGGCCGCACCAGCACCTTCGATGCGCTCATCGTCGAACGAACGCGCAGTGGAGAGGTGACCGACACGACGCACGTCACCGCCGACGATATCTCGCTGATCCTCTATACGTCCGGCACGACGGGCAAAGGCAAGGGCGTGCCGCGCCGGCATCGGCATGAACGCGCGGGCGCGCTCGCGCACGTCGCGCAGAACCTCTACAGGCGTGGCGAACGCACGCTCGGCGTGATGCCGCTCTATCACACGATGGGCGTGCGCTCGTTGCTCGCGATGGCGCTCGTTGATGGCCTGTTCGTCTGCGTGCGGCGCTGGAACGCGAAGCTCGCGCTCGATTGCATTTCGAAGCACGCGCTCACCTGCCTCTATCTCGTGCCGACGCTCTATCACGATCTGCTCGCCGACAGCGCGTTCGCGAGCACGGACACGTCGTCGGTCAGAAAGCTCGGCTTCGCGGGCGCACCGATGAACGACGGCCTGCTCAAGCGCCTCTCGGCCGCGTTCGAGCCGGAGCTCTTCGTCAATCACTACGGCTCGTCCGAGGTCTACACGTTCAGCATCGACCAGGACGCGACGAAGAAACCCGGCAGCGCGGGCCGCGCGGGCATCAATACGCGGCTGCGCGTCGTGAAGCTCGATGCGCTCTCGCCCAACGAGATCGCCGAAGCCGGCGAAGAAGGACAGATCATCGTGGACCTGCTCGGCGACGAAGCCTTCGAAGGCTACTGGAATCGTCCGGACGCGAATGCGAAGTGCCTGCGCGAGGGCTGGTACTTCACCGGGGACACGGGCTATCTAGACCGCGACGGCGATCTGTACGTGACGGGCCGCGTCGACGACATGATCATCAGCGGCGGCGAAAACATCTCACCGGTGGACATCGAATCGGTGCTGTCGCTGCATCCCGCCGTCGATGAAGTCGCGGTCGCGGGCGTCAAGGACGAGCGCTGGGGGCAGCGCGTGGTCGCGTTCATCAAGCGCCGCGAGTACGTCGATGCCGACTCGCTCGATGCATGGTGCCGCCAGTCGGACCTCGTCAACTTCAAGCGCCCGCGCGATTACGTGTTCGTCGACGACATTCCGAAGTCGCCGGTCGGCAAGATCCTGCGCCGCAAGCTGCAAGCGGGCGAGTACACGCCCGATTCACACGCCCTGCCCGCGCAACCTACAGCAACCACCAAGGAGTAACCCACAATGATTGATCTCACCCATCGCGGCCAGACGCTGCTGCAAGACCTCGACGGCTTCTCGGTCGAAATCGACGCGCAGCGCGAGCGCGCCGACATCATCCTGCATCGGCCGCCGTTCAACGTCATTTCGATGCACGCACGCGATCAGTTGCGCGCCGTGTTCGAAGCCCTCGACGAGGACGACCGCGTGCGCGTGATCGTCGTGCGCGCGAAGGGCGAGCATTTTTCGAGCGGCGGCGACATCAAGGGCTTTCTGGAAGCATCGCCGGAACACGTGTCGAAGCTCGCCTGGAATATCGCGGCGCCCGCGCGCTGCTCGAAGCCGGTCATCGCGGCGAATCGCGGCTTTTGCTTCGGCGTGGGCTTCGAGCTGTCGCTGGCCTGCGATTTCCGGATCGTCACCGATACGACCTTCTATGCGCTGCCGGAGCAGAAGCTCGGCCAGATTCCCGGCTCGGGCGGCTCGGCGCGTTTGCAGTCGATGGTCGGCATCGGCCGAACGAAGGACATCGTGATGCGCTCGCGCCGCATTCCTGGCGAGCAGGCGTACGAGTGGGGCATCGCGGTCGAATTCGTCGCGGACGCCGAACTCGAAGCGGCGACGGACGCGCTCGTCGACGAACTGCGCGCATTCTCGCCGCTCGCGCAGCGCACCGCGAAGAAGCTCTTGAACGATTCGGAAGACGCGCCCTTGTCGATCGCGATCGAACTCGAAGGCCATTGCTATAGCCGTCTGCGCTCGTCGGACGATTTCCGCGAAGGTGTCGAAGCGTTTCATGGCAAGCGCAAGCCGGTGTTTCGCGGCAGTTGATACCTGACACGCCGCACGGCGGACGAGACAAGAGGAGACAACGCGATGAATCGCTTCGACTACGTGATCGTAGGCGGCGGCTCGGCAGGATGCGTGCTCGCGCATCGGCTGTCGGCCGTGCCGTCGGTGCGCGTCGCGCTGATCGAGGCGGGCGCCGACACGCCGCCGGGCGCGGTGCCCGCGGCGATTCTCGACAGCTATCCGATGCCCGTCTTCTGCGGCGACACGTACATCTGGCCCGATCTGAAAGCGAAAGCCACGCCGCACGCCGCGCCGCGCGTCTACGAGCAGGGCCGCGTGATGGGCGGCGGCTCGAGCATCAACGTACAGTCGGCCAATCGCGGCCTGCCGCGCGACTACGACGAATGGGCCGCCAACGGCGCCGAAGGCTGGTCGTGGCGCGACGTGCTGCCGTACTTTCGCAAGCTCGAACGCGACGTGAACTTTCCCGGCGGCGAATTGCACGGCAGCGACGGACCCGTGCCGATCCGCCGGATCATGCCGAAGGACTGGCCGGCGTTCTGTCATGCATTCGCGCAGGGTTTGCGCGCGAACGGCTTCGCGGAACTTCAGGACCAGAACGGCGAATTCGGCGACGGCTTCTTTCCGGGCGCATTCTCGAACATCGACGACAAGCGCGTGTCGACGGCCATTGCCTATCTCGACGAAGCCACGCGCAAGCGTCCGAATCTCACCATCTATTCGAATCTGCGTGTCGAACGCATCGTGATGGAAGGCGCGACGGCCCGCGGTGTCGTCGCGATCGCGGCGAACGGCGAGCGCGTGGGGTTCGATGCGGGCGAGGTGGTGCTGAGCGCGGGCGCGTTGCAGTCGCCCGCGATGCTGATGCGCGCCGGTATCGGTGATGCGCGCCAACTCGTGGCGATGGGTATTCCGTGCGTGGCTGACCTGCCGGGGGTCGGACGCAATCTGCAGGATCATCCGTCGCTCACGTTCTGTCATTTTCTCGAGCCGCGCTTTCGCATGCCGCTCGCGCGACGCCGCGCGAGCATGATGGCCGCGCGCATGAGTTCGGGCGTCGCGGGCTGCGACGAGTCGGACCTGTATCTGTCGAGCGCGACGCGCGCCGCGTGGCATGCGCTCGGCAACCGGCTCGGCCTCTTTTTCCTCTGGTGCAACCGGCCGTATTCGCGAGGCCGCGTGCAACTGGCATCGCCCGATGCGGCCGTTGCGCCGCGCGTCGATCTGAATCTGCTCGACGACGAACGCGATTTGCAACGGCTCGCCGCCGGCGTGCGGATGCTGGCGCGCGTCGTCGACGCATCCGGTCTTGGCCGCGATTCACGCGACTTCTTCCCGGCCGCGTTCTCACCGCGCGTGAAGGCGCTGAGCAAGGTCGGTGAAGGCAATGCGCTTCTGACTTCGATCCTCGGCGTGCTGCTCGATACGCCCGCGCCGCTGCGGCGTCTGCTAATCGAACGCTTCTTCACGCGCGGCCTGCAGATGACTTCGCTGCTCCGCGACGAGCGCGCGCTCGCCGATTTCATCCGCGCGAACGTGTTCGGCGTGTGGCATGCGAGCGGCACGTGCCGCATGGGCGGCGCGCAGGACCGCGACGCGGTCACCGATACCGAAGGCCGCGTGCGAGGCACGCGCGGGCTGCGCGTCGCGGATGCATCGCTGATGCCGCGACTGCCATCGGCGAATACCAACATACCGACCATCATGATCGCCGAGAAGATCGCCGATGCGATGGTCGCCCAGCGACGGGCGAGCGTGGCATCGCCGTTCGCCGCCGCGCACTGACGATTTTTCAACCTCGACAAGAGCGCGCATCCAACAAAGCGCGCCTGTGACACAAAGGAGACGCAAATGTCTGTAGCAGCGCAAGACGGGGCCACCGTGCTTTCGGTCAATCAGCGCCAGGTGATGGGCGCTGTGATGGCTTCATGCTTCGGCTGGGCCCTCGACCTGTTCGACCTGTTCGTATTGTTGTATGTGGCGCCGGTTGTCGGGCGTCTGTTCTTTCCGTCCGAACATGCGATGCTCTCGCTCGCGGCGGTGTACGCGTCCTTCGCGGTGACGCTGCTGATGCGCCCGCTCGGTTCCGCGCTGTTCGGCTCCTATGCCGACCGTCATGGCCGCAAGGGTGCGATGATCGTCGCGGTCGTCGGCGTCGGGCTTTCGACGGCGGCCTTCGGCGCGCTGCCGACGGTCGCCCAGGTCGGGCTCGTGGCTCCGGTCCTGTTTCTGCTGCTGCGTCTCGTGCAGGGCGTGTTCGTCGGCGGCGTGGTGGCGTCGACGCATACGATCGGCACCGAATCCGTCGCGCCGAAGTATCGCGGCGCGGTATCCGGTCTCATCGGTGGCGGCGGGGCCGGGCTCGGCGCGTTGCTCGCATCGCTCACGTATCTGGCGATGTCCGCGGTCTTTCCAGGCGATGCGTTCGACGCCTGGGGCTGGCGTTGCATGTTCTTCACAGGCATCCTGAGTTCGGTGCTCGGTCTGTTCGTGTTCAACGGTCTGGAAGAATCGCCGCTCTGGAAGAAGCTCGCCGCGGAAAAAGCTGCGAAAGCCGCTGATCAGAAGAAGATCGTCAACGCCGATAACGCGCGCTCGCCGATCCGCACGCTGTTCTCGCGGGAATATCGCGGCGTGCTGTTCGTCAATCTGCTGCTGACTATCGGCGGCGGCAGCGGCTACTACCTCACATCAGGCTATCTGCCGACCTTCCTGAAAGTCGTGAGTCATGCGCCGAACGGCGCCGCCGCCGCGATCCTGATGATCTGCAGCGTGGCCGTGGTGATCGCTTCGGTCGCGGCAGGGCACGTCAGTACGTTCGTCGGACGCAAGGGCGCGTTTATCTGGATCGGCATCATCCGGCTCATCGCGATGCCAGCGCTGTTCCTGCTGCTGCCGACGGCGCAAAGCATCACGATGGTCGGCGTCTACGCGGTGCTGCTTTCCGCGCTCGGCAGCGCCGGCTATGCGCCCGTGCTGATCTTCCTGAACGAACGCTTCCCGACCGCGATCCGCGCGACCGGCACGGGTCTGTCGTGGAACATCGGCTTCGCGATCGGCGGAATGATGCCGACCTTCGTTTCCCTCGTCGCGAAGGACGCGGGCCAGTTGCCGTCGACGCTCGCGATCTTCGTCGGTGCGATCAGCGTGATCTTTCTCGTGGGCGCGTTCGTGGTGCCCGAGACGCTCGGCAAGCTCGAAGGCGGTTCCGCGCGCAGTCGATCCTGAGTCATTGGACGTAACGGCGCACGCCAACGGGCGCACGCCTTTCACTATAGCCGGAGACATCGATGAAATACGAAGAAGACGTTCGTGCGCGTTCCTACAAGTTCCGTGACGAGTATGTCAATACCACGCCATGGTGGTATCGCGGCGAAATGCACCTCGGCTTCACATTGCTCTTCACCGGCGGCGTGATCGTGTATTGCCTGATGCAGCTTCATGCACCGACGCTTGCCGAATGGCTGGCGGTCATTCCGCTCTTTCTGTTCGGCAACTGGGCGGAATGGGCGGCGCACCGCTACGTGCTGCATCGTCCGACGAAGTATTTCAGCATGATCTACAAGCGCCATTGCGCGGTCCATCACCGGTTCTTCACGCATGTGACGCTTGAATACAAGGGCCACCGTCACTGGCGCGCGCTGCTGTTTCCGCCTTTTGCGCCGGTTGCGTTCGTGCTGGCGGCCGTGCCGTTCGCGCTCGTGATTGGGTTCGTATTCTCCCGCAACGCAGGTTGCATCGCGCTGCTCACGATGGCGGTGTACTTTCTGATGTACGAGGGCCTGCATACGCTTTCACACGTCACCGACAGCCCGTTGCTCGACCGCGTTCCGCTCGTCAACACAGTGCGGCGCCTGCACGCCACACACCACGATCCCGAAGTGATGGCGACACAGAACTTCAACCTCACGTTCCCGATCTGCGACACGCTGTTCGGCACGCGCAGCGACGTTCCGAGCCGTGCGCGCGAACCGTTGGAACGCGGCCGCTAAGGCGCCTGTTTCCCCAAAACACCCGTCGTCACGCGCTTTATCTCATCAGTGATAATCGTGATGAGCGCCTGGGCGGCCGGTCCGATCGGCCGCTTCGGATGCGTGACCTGAATGATGTGGCGCACGATCGGCGGCGACGCTATCGTGCGTGCGCGCAAGCGCCCTTCCTCCACTTTCGCCTGCACGACGACGCGCGGCAGGATGGTCGCGACACCGCTCTGCTCGACGAACTGCACGATGGTGCTGAGCAGATCGATCTCGAACTTCGGCTTGATGACGACGTCAGCCGCCATCAGCGCGGCATCGAGCGCGCCGCGCAGGCCGTTGCGGCGCGTGGGCAACACGAATTCGATGTCCGACTGCTGCGTGAGATCGATCTCGTCGGGCAGCTTTGGGCCGTGCTCCACGCTCGTCACCAGCACCATTTCCTCGACCAGCAACGGCTCTACGTGGAGCGTCAGCCGTCCGCGCGGCTTGTTGATGATGGCGGCATCGAGCCGGCCCGATTCGACAGCGTCGATCAGCTGCGCGCTGAAGCCATCGGCGACGGAGACTTCGACTTGCGGGAAAAGCGCATCGAATCGGGCGAGCGATTCGGGCAATACGCTCTGCGCCTCCGACGACACCATTCCCAGCGACACGCGGCCCGTCACGATGACATCGCGACGGCTCAGGTGTTCGCGTGCGTGATCGATGTCGCGCATGATCGGGGTGTAAAGGCGGTACATCAACCGTGCGGCTTCGGTCGGCGCCATGCCGTGCGGCCCGCGCTCGAAGAGCTTCTGCCGAATCTCCGTTTCGAGCTTGGCGATCTGCATGCTGAGCGCCGGTTGCGCGATGTTGAGCCGCCTGGCGGCGCGCGTGACGGTGCCTTCTTCGAAAAGCGCGATGAAGTACTGGATCTGCTTCAGTTCCATGGGACAGGCGTATACGTGACGGGCCGACGAAGATAGTACCGCGCACCGTCTTTCATGAGGTGGGCGTCGTATGACTAACCCACGGTATCGAGTCGCTGTTCGCAGCCGAGCGTCCCTATGCGTGCGACGATCGCGCAACTGATGGGCACCGATCTCTCCGTCACGCGCATCGTCCCGATCCGGTCGATATGTTCCCAGTACTTTCATGCGCGAGCGCGAAGGTCTGAGCAATCGTAAAGCTTATCGCCGTCTTCGAGCGGCTTTTCTTTTCTCGTAATGAGTCACCATCATGAAAAAACGCACTTATCTGTCCGCCACGATCGAGCTGCTTGCTCTTTCCTTTCGCTCGCGCTGTACCGAGGCTGGCACCTGCCGTCGGCTGACATGTTAGATACTTGAACGAAAGACGCGCAGTTCAGGGTTGTTGAGGACAACTCGCGAATCTGGCGAGCCCTCAAGGTTCCGGCCGCGGTGGACCGAGCGGTGTACTTGCGGGAGCCTGTCGCGGCCGACCGGCAAGCCAATCGCCGAAAGAGAGTATCGAGCGTGCGAGAAGCCGCTTTCGGGGTAGCGCTCGAAAATCCGGTTAATCTCCGCGACAAGCGGACGGACACGCTCTGGCAACGGCGCGTCAGGCCCCAACGTCAAGGCGGTCTGTCCAAACCTGACAGGTCCGGCCTTGATCATGGCACGCAGCGCGGAATTCGCACTGCCGCGCCCAAACAGTTCAGTGCCATATGCACGGATCATGGCCCGCACAATTGCTTCGGCTGCCGGTGTAAGCGGCGGCATGACCTCAACGAGGCGCAGTTGCGATGAACGGACGTCCGGCGCGGTGAAGCGTCCGATATCGTCGATATCGGATTCCAAACGCTGCGCCGGCAGGTCCGCGCTAAAGAGCAGGATCCGGATGCGTTCATAGAGCGCGTCTTCGGCGGGATCGATGACAGCGGTGTCCGTCATTTTCTTTTCCTCGCGGTGAGTTGAGCCCAAACGGCTCGGGATATCGAACCAGAAGCGGATCGACAGGTGTCCAACTCGCGTCCGGCCAGAGGTTGCTGACCGGCGCGCTAGGTCCGTCGAACGTACCGGTCCGAAACAACCGAGCGTTGCTGGATCCATGCGATAGCAAGCTCGAGTGCTTCGTCGCGAGCCTCCTGGGCGTTGGCAAAGTCCACATCGACGCCGAGCGTGCGTGTATCGCCGGCCCGGTCGGTGACAATGGCCGCCGCCGCGTAGCGACCCGTCTCCGTGGGGGTAACCATCGGCCGGATCTCGTAGCCGTGATACTCCATCACTTTGTCCGTATGCATATGACACCTCCGCAAAGCGTCGCGGCGCACCCGAAACGCGCGAGGCGACGCGGTTTTTCAACCAGTCCTGCCGCCCGCGACTTGCCGCGTAGACCCAAGCCCGCGACACCGGCATGCGCGAGCAACGTTTCAATGACCGCGGGCGTCGCCCGCGCGTCCGCCCGGCCTGCCCTGACAGCCCCGCACCCGCGCGTCACGGCGAGGACGACACGCCTGTCGTTGCGATCGCGCAGCCATTCAGCCTGCGTGTCCCGGCACCGCGATGTCAGGCGTGCGGCTACCTGGCACGAGGGGCGTCTCCGATCTTTCCCCACCGCCATTGCCGGCGGCTTGCCGGCTTACACGCGGTGTGCCGCCCGGGTGAAGCGCGTCGAGAAACGTTCTGCCCTTCCCGGACAGGTACGCGCGGCGTGCGCCCGAGGCACAATGTTCCAGCATGACCAGCTGGCGCTCGAGCAGCGCGTCGAGCTCGGCGCGATTCATGTCGATCTGGTCCGGCGCCTGGCGAACCAGTATCAGGGTCGCAAATTCGTGTGGACTGAGCATTTCCGTCTCCCGTAAAACACGGCCCCTTTAGCAGGCGCACGATGCATAAAAACGACACGTGCTTACTTCAGGCCGTACAAGGGCCGCGCTGCCATGCAGCGTGGCGCCGCGCCGGTGAACCGGCGTCGTCTGAACAGCCCGCGTTGGGTGGCGGGTCTCGTGTAATGCGTCGTTTCATGTTCGACCTCCGGTTCGGGGGCTTGCGTTCGCCGCTGATCGACAGCCCCCTTGTCAATTGGGAGCTCGATCGCTGCCAGGCGAGGCCCCGGCGCGGACGCGACGATCTCGGCGCAGTCGTCGCTGCTGCGACGGTTGACGGAAGGAAAGGATGCGCATCGCGCGCAGGCTCGCGGGAAAGCCGCAAAGACGCCGGCCATCTGCCGGTGCAGGCGGTCGAATTCGCCCGGCCGGTCGATGCTGAAGAAAAGATCGCTCATGGCTGGCTCCCTGAAACCGGCGCCTCTCACGAAGAACGAACCCGACCACGCGCTCCAGTTCGCCCGTCCGTGGAAAAACACCGCCGACAAACAAATCGAAACACGCAGCGCTTATCGCGACTGCCTGAGCGATGATTAAAATAGCGCAAGGAACGGAAATTTCAAGAGGCCCTGCAACATGTCACCCAGGAGGCTGCATGGTCCTTTTCGATATGCTTCAGGAACAGATGGACAGCGTGCGCCTGCCACTCTTTGCCGTCACGGTCACGGCGGCTGCGCAGGTAAATACGCCGCTCATTGCGATACTCCACTGGCACGGTTTCCGGCGAGCGACACCGCTTGTCCTGCCCGGCGTTGATATCCCTCCACGGCCCGTGCCGGCCTCGGCGATCCAGCTTGATGCGCCGTGGCACAGGTTCGAGACCGTGGACACCGTGCTGCTGGATGCAGCACGGCAATGCGGTGCGCGGGATGTCGAGCGCGTCGAGCGGCGCGGCTGCAATGTGATCGGCGCCAGCGCCGCCGAGGCGCTGGCCTGCCGTCAGGCGTTCGGCACCTATGGAGAGGACGTGGCGCCTGGTCCGCAGCTTCTCGATGAGGAAACCGGTCGCGAGGACTTTGGCGTGTATGAAAGGATGCTCGCTGAAAAACTGGGCGCGGCGCCGCCGATCCAGTGACACGGCACCGTTAAGGGCGGCGCCGTCCGGCAGGACACGGACGGGGGTCTCATCAGGTCACACCACTGCGCTGGTCGCCCTCGTTAGATGCGAAAAGTTCTGAGGATTTTCCGCCGAAGGCGCTGGCAGAGAGGGTTGGTAGCGCCGACGTGGGGGCTGACATGAGGTGTCGCGGCGTCACGCATCTGAGTGTCAGATGTATCTTGAAATTTTTAGTCAGTGAAGCTAAGTTATATCCAGCTCAGGCAGTGTGCCCCATGATCCACGGGTCGCACACTGCGTGTTTCGATTTGTTTGCCCCGCAGCATGGCAGGCGAACTGGAGCGCGCAAGCCCGTTCTCTTCCTTGCTGCCTCTGAGGAGAAGACGATGAGCAACCTCCATCCACGCTCGGACTCCCCTCTGATCGAGCGCCTCCACCGCACGACAGCCTCCCTTGCCGACGTTCTGCGACCGCTCCCTGAGCGCGCCCGTCGCATGCTCCATGCACAGGTCAATGCGATGCGACCCACGATCCGACAGTTGAGATCACGCATGCGCAGGCGCTAGCCGGGCGGTTGTGCTGTCGATTCTCTTCGCCGTCATTCTCGCGGTGATCATCGCACCTTTCAGCCTGGATTCGAGCGTCGGGCTGGCGTCGCTGTGCGAGGCTGGGTGAATTTTCTCAATCACATCCTGTTCGGACTGGTGGCAACTGACACGTATCTGGCTCTGGAAGGCCGGGAGTCGGACGTCAATGGAAGGATGGGCGCCGGTTGAACAGGACCAACATTCAGGTGGGCGCCCGGTGATGATCCGGACGCATCGAGTGAGGCGGGGGTTCTCGTGTGCGTGTCTAACATAAGCAGGATCACTAATGACATTTAGGCAAGGCTGCCACGGATGACGAGGCATCAAGGGTGCCGGGATGCGCTGAAAATCCCTGCTCGCCGGGGATGCCAGCTCTGCGTGCTGCGTAGGGTCGCGGACGGCCGGGCGATACCATTGAGGCGGTAGGCCATGGACAGGTTTGAGATGAAAACGGCGATCAGTTACCGTAATTTCGCGAAACTTTCCCGCCCCGGGCTGGAAGACCTGATCAGCCGGCTCACGGATCGGCGTCTGACGCCCCATCTGTCGCACTTCCCGTCCGGGCTGGTACGGCTGCAGGCGACGCTGGAAAGGAGTCTGCATCGCAGTCTCTACCGCGTCCGGCTCAGGCTGGTGCTCCCGGGCGCAACGCTTGCGTGCGGCCACGATGCGCCGGAGCCAGAGACGGCGATCGAGCACGCCATCACTGAGCTGGAGCGGCAACTGGAACGCCACGTCGCACACCTGCGTCACGAGGACGCCTGGCGTCGCAAGGAGCGGCGCGCCGGGTTGCGGCAACTCAGGACGGCGGTGGCCGAACAGACGGACGCCGCGTCCACGCTGTTCGGCGAGACCGTTCGTCCGCTGCTCGCGTCGCTCCAGCGCTTCGTGCAGCGGGAACTCGCCTATCTTCAGACGCGGGGTGATCTCGCTTCGGACGACCCATCGGTCGACGATATTGTCGACGAGGCGCTCGCGCGCGCCTGCGAGCGGTTTGCTGAGCGCCCGCGTCGGCTCGAACCCCTGCAGTGGCTCTACCAGATCGCACTGGAACTGCTTGAAGCAGAAGTCGCACATCGCCAGATGGAGGAAGGCCGATGCATCTCGCTTGAGGGCCGGCTGCCCGTCCAGTTGCACGAACCGCGTGAAGACGATGACGAGCTGCTGTTCGAGTACTGGCAGCCCGATGAAGTGCTGCGCCTTGAGGACGTGGTGCCAGCGACGGACGGCACGCCTGAGGACGCCGTCATCTCGAGGGAGCTGCGCGAGCTGGTCGCCGCGCTTCTCGCCGAGCTGCCAGAGCCATGGCGTTGCGCCGTGACGCTCTGCCGTCTTGAAGCGCAGCCGGAAGCCGCCGCGGCACAGGTTCTGGGGATCACGGAGGAGGAACTCCGGCACCGGCTTGCCCATGCTGACGCTTTTCTCACGGCGAGGCTCGGTGATCTGCGGCTGACACCGCAGCCGTCGGTCGAGCCTGCCGGTTACATCGCGCGGGGCACGCTGCCGCCTGCATCCGGGCTTTCCAGGGATTTTGACGAGGCGACGCGGCGCGATACCCCACAGGGGGCACGGCCCGTTCATGATTGAGTGCGGACGCTGCAACGTCCGAACCAATGACGGAGGGCAACGATGAAAACAGCCACGAGACCAACGCGAGACCGTATCGATGACGTGGACAGAATGCTCGACGAGACGCTGGAGGAAACCTTCCCCGCGAGCGATCCTGTCGCGTGCACGGCGATGCCTTCGATCAGCTCATCAGTCGCGCTGTCGCATAGGCCTGTGCAGACAGTGAAGACGCTGCCCCGGGCAAACCGGACTGCACGCGATCCGAAAACCTATGTGGACCGATCATGCGAGCAGGATCATGAAACTCATGCCCTTGCATGACCGGGTCGTGCTCAGGCGCGTGCCGCAGGAGCGTACGACCGCAGCCGGTATCGTCATCCCCGATACTGCGGGCGAAAAGCCGGACGAGGACAACGTCGGCGACCGCGTACTGTTCGGCGCGGCCCCATAGGCCCGTGCCCGGTGCAACCGTGCTTCGTTTGACAGGTCAGGAGGTAGCGCGAAATGTCTGCCAAAGATGTCAGGTTTCACGAACTCGCCCGCCAGCATATTCTCACGGGCGTCAACATCCTTGCCGATGCGGTCAAGGTCACGCTCGGCCCCAGGGGGCGAAATGTCGTCCTCGAGCGCGCGTACGGCGCACCGACCGTCACCAAGGACGGCGTGTCGGTCGCGAAGGAGATCGAGCTGAGCGACAGGTTCGAGAACATGGGGGCGCAGATGGTCAGGCAGGTCGCCGCCAAAACCTCGGATGTCGCCGGTGATGGTACAACCACCGCCACCGTGCTCGCCCAGGCCATCGTACGGGAAGGCATGAAGTACGTTGCCTCGGGCCTGAACCCGATTGACCTCAAGCGTGGCATCGACCAGGCCACCGCGGCGATTGTCGAGGAGCTCAGCAAGCTTTCCCGGGCTGTCACGACCGGCCGCGAGATCACCCAGGTGGGCACCATCTCGGCCAATGCGGATGAGGAGATCGGCAGTCTCATCGCGCAAGCGATGGACAAGGTCGGCAAGGACGGCGCCATCACCATCGAAGAAGGCAAATCGCTTCAAAGCGAACTCGAGGTCGTAGAGGGCATGCAGTTTGACCGCGGGTGGCTGTCTGCCTATTTCATCACCGATCCCGACAAGCAGTCCGCTGTGCTTGAAGAACCGTACATCCTCGTGCACGACAGGAAGATCTCGTCGATCCGCGACCTGCTGCCCCTGCTGGAAGCGGTGGCCAAGGCAGGCAAGCCGCTTCTCATCATTGCCGAGGACGTCGAGGGCGAAGCCCTGACCACGCTGGTGGTGAATTCCGTGCGCGGCATCCTGAAAACCGTGGCCGTGAAGGCGCCTGGTTTCGGCGACCGGCGCAAGGCGATGCTGGAGGACATCGCGACGCTGACGGGCGGGATCGTCATCGCGGAAGAAACGGGCGGCAAGCTCGAAAACGTCAAGCTGGAGGACCTCGGACGGGCGAAGCGGGTGGAGATCGAAAAGGAGGCAACAACGATCATCGATGGCGCCGGTAACCGGAAGACGATCGATGGGCGCGTCCAGGCGCTCCGTCGCCAGATCGACGAGACGACGAGCGACTATGACAGGGAGAAGCTGCAGGAGCGCATTGCGAAGCTGTCCGGTGGCGTTGCCGTCATCAAGGTAGGAGCCGCTACCGAGATGGAGATGAAGGAGCGCAAGGCACGAGTCGAGGATGCGCTGCACGCAACGCGCGCGGCGGTCGAAGAAGGCATCGTGCCGGGCGGCGGCGTCGCATTGCTGCGTGCCCGGGCCAGCCTCGGCGACGTACGGGGCGCCAATGCCGACCAGGACGCGGGCATCCGCATCGTGCTGCGCGCACTTGAAGAGCCGCTGCGCCAGATCGCCACCAACGCGGGCGAGGAGTCCTCGGTTGTGCTGAACAGTGTGGTCGGGGAGACGGGCAATTTCGGCTGGAACGCGGCTTCAGACACCTACGGCGATCTGGTGGAGATGGGGGTGGTCGACCCGACCAAGGTGGTGCGCACGGCGCTGCAAAATGCCGCGTCGGTGGCCGGTCTTATCCTCACCACCGATGCCGTGGTTGCTGAACTGCCGAAAGACGAGGCAAAGGCGGTTGTGCCTCCGATAGTCGATTATTGATACGGCGGTCCGCACGGCGGCAGAGGGCGTCCGCCTGAGCGGGCGATGCAGTGCAAAGACTGAGTATCGGCGAGGACATCATGGGCAAGATCATCGGTATCGACCTTGGCACCACCAACTCTTGCGTGGCGCTGATGGAAGGCAAGCAGGTCAAAGTGATTGAAAACTCGGAAGGCGCCCGTACGACGCCGTCGGTGGTCGCGTATCTCGATGACAACCAGATACTCGTCGGGGCGCCCGCCAGACGCCAGGCCATCACCAATCCCGGGAATACGCTGTTCGCAGTGAAGCGCCTGATCGGTCGCCGCTTCGAGGAAAAGGAAGTCCAGAAGGACATCGGCCTGATGCCCTACAGGATCATCAGGGCGGATAACGGCGACGCGTGGGTTGAAGCGCACGACGAAAAACTCGCGCCACCGCAAGTGTCCGCAGAGGTGTTGCGCAAAATGAAGAAGACGGCCGAAGACTACCTCGGCGAGCCAGTCACGGAAGCCGTGATTACCGTGCCAGCGTACTTCAACGACAGCCAGCGCCAGGCGACCAAGGACGCGGGCCGTATCGCGGGGCTCGAAGTCAGGAGAATCATTAACGAGCCGACCGCAGCTGCCCTCGCGTTCGGTCTGGACAGGCAGGAAAACCGTGACCGCAAGATCGCCGTATTCGACCTCGGTGGTGGCACCTTTGACATATCCCTGATCGAGATTGCCGACGTGCGCGGTGAAAAACAGTTCGAGGTACTGTCGACGAACGGGGACACGTTCCTCGGCGGTGAAGATTTCGACCAGCGCATCATCGACCATCTCGTCGGCGAGTTCAGGAAGGAGCAAGGCATTGATCTGTCGAAGGACGTGCTCGCACTGCAACGCCTGAAAGAAGCGGCCGAAAAGGCGAAGATCGAACTGTCTTCGAGCCAGCAGACCGAGATCAACCTGCCCTACATCACGGCAGATGCCTCCGGGCCGAAGCATCTGAGCGTGAAGCTCACGCGCGCCAGACTCGAGGCACTCGTCGAGGATCTGATCGAGCGCACGATGGAGCCGTGCCGAATTGCGATCAAGGACGCCGGGTTGTCCACGGACAAGATCGACGACGTCATCCTCGTTGGCGGCATGACACGGATGCCAAGGGTGCAGGAGGCGGTCAAGGCGTTTTTCGGGCGCGAACCCCGCAAGGATGTCAATCCCGACGAGGCGGTCGCCGTGGGCGCGGCGATCCAGGGGGCAGTGCTGTCCGGTGAACGAAAAGACGTGCTGCTGCTTGACGTCACGCCGCTCTCGCTTGGCATCGAGACGCTCGGCGGGGTCATGACCAGGATGATCGAAAGGAACACCACCATACCGACCCGGTTCTCGGAGGTTTTTTCGACCGCGGACGACAACCAGTCGGCAGTCGGCATCAAGGTCTATCAAGGCGAACGCGAGATGGCGAGCGGGAACAAGCTGCTCGGTGAGTTCAAACTGGAAGGCATCCCTCCTGCGCCGCGTGGCATGCCGCAGATCGAGGTGATGTTCGACATCGATGCGAATGGAATCTTGCACGTGTCGGCCAGAGACAAGGCGACGGGCAAGGAAAACCGGATCACCATCAAGGCCAGTTCGGGCCTGTCCGAAGGCGAAGTTGAAAAGATGGTGAGAGACGCCGAAGCGCACGCCGCGGAGGACCATCGGCTGCGTGAACTGACCGAGGCGCGCAATCAGGGCGACGCCCTGATACACCGCACGCGCAAGGCCCTCGGCGAATACCACGAGAAGCTGAGTGCGGACGAGAAGGCGAAGATTGAAGCCGCGATCAGGGAACTGGAGGCCGCGCTCAAGGGTTCCGACCGGGACGAAATCGACGTCAGGACCCGCGCACTCGCTACCGCCTCGCAGCAACTCGGAGAAAAAGTCTACGCAGACGTGCAGTCACAGGGGAGCAGTCCCGGGCCTGCGACCAGCCCGCAAGAGGCAGGCCGCCCGGGGCAAGACGTGGACGATGACGTGATCGATGCGGAGTTCAGGGAAGTGAACACCAAACGGTGACGCGCAGGTGGGCAGCACCGGACGGTAAGAGGCCTTCGCCATGAAGAGACGATTGTGTGGATTACTCGCGGTAGCGGCGATTGCCGGGTTGTGGCCAGAGACCACGATGCCAGCCAGCCCGCCGCTGCCGACGTTGCCTCTGCAGCGCGATATCTGGATCACCGGGACAATCGGACGTGGCAGCGGGACATATGCGCCGGGCGACTATACGACGATCACGCTGGATCGCCCCTCGACCTCCCCCTGCACTGACAAGGTGGTGACCGACATCCTCCTTGGCGAAGGCGGTGCGATGCCCCCCACACTCCTGCTGCCGTATCTTAACCAGCGAGTCGCCGTCAGGGGCCGCGTGATCTGTCCAGAATCCGGCATTCAGTTTGAGCCGCAGCCGGACTTCGTGTTTCCGATCTGGTGAGGCCCGTGTCCAGTCGCGTGCCACGCGCGCATCGGGCGTCGTGTGTTGCGACCATGGTGAGTTGAAGGTGCCACAGCGGCACCTGACCGTGGCATTGCTTACGCTCACGGCAACAAGACAGCGCCGCAGTGCCCTGAACTACCTGTCATTTTTCTCGGCGGCGGAAAGGCGAGCCGGTCATTCACCACTGAAAGCACTGCGGATACCGAGATAGCGATGGACTCTGCGCAGATCCTCTGCCTATGTTGGTTGGCAAATACGCCGACGGACTGGAGGTGCTTCGCTGAGGCAGCGAGCAGCTGGTTCTGCCGTCGCTGTCGTCCCTCGGAGTTCGAACGGCCCGACGGCAGTAGTACCAACTTTAGTTGAAATTTAGAACCAATTTTAGTTGTGTGAGCGGGGAAGTTTTTCTAAAAATGGTGAGCCGACCCGGCTACAAAGATAATCTTTCTTATCATAACGACCCTATTTCTACGTTAAACTTGGCGTTATGACAGTCCACCACACCTTGATGCCCGCCCCGGCCTCCGCTGACCCGTCCGGCTTCCCCGACGCCGATGAACTCGCCGTGCTGCGGGCGTGGTATGCAGGACTGCCCGTGCGCGAGGCGGTTGAGCGCTACCAGCCTGCCGCGCTGGGCGACGGCAAATCCGCGCGAGGCGTGCTCGGGCGCATCCGGCGCCGGCTGCAGGCGATCGCGCGCGCCGCGCATCGCGAAGAGCTGGCCGCCCTGTTCGATCATCCCGCGGAAGATCGCGTACGGCTCGCGAAGGCCGTCGCGCACGCCATCGAGGCGCTGCGCACCGCGCGTGCGCCCGAACCGCAGATCACCGACGACGTCGCGCAGTGGTTCGCTGCGCGGGCCGTGCGCGTACTGCACGCCCACGGCATCCGCACGCTCGCGGATCTGACCGTGCGCGTGCCGCGCCGCCGCCAGTGGTGGAAAGCGGTACCCGGCCTCGGCGCATCCAGCGCCCGCGCCATCGAGGCATTCTTCGCGGCGTGGCCTGCCCTCACCGAAAAGGCACGCGCGCTCATCAGCGCGAGCCGCCAAGGCGAACTCGTGCCGTGGGAATCGCTGCAGGTTCCGCATGAAGTCGACGGCTCACAGGGGACCTTCCGCGCGCCCAAAGCCACCTGTGCGCTCGACGCCGACAACGACTACGAAGCGGTGCAGACCTGGCTCGCGTTACACGAATCACACGCCACGCAGCGCACCTACCGCAAGGAGGCCGAGCGCCTGATCCTGTGGGCAATCGTCGAGCGCGGCCGTGCGCTGTCCTCGCTCACGACCGAAGATGCGATCGCGTACCGCGCGTTCCTGCGCCACCCGTCGCCGCGCGCCCGCTGGGTTGGCCCGGTGCGTCCACGTACGTCGCCGGACTGGCGCCCGTTCAATGGCAGCCTGTCGGCGCGCTCGGTCGCGCATGCGCTGTCGATTCTGGGCGCCCTGTTCCGCTGGCTGATCGAGCAGCGCTACGTGCTCGCCAATCCGTTTGCCGGCGTGAAGGTCCGCGAGGCCAGCGGCGCCAACGTGCTGGATACCTCGCACGCGTTCACCGAAGGCGAATGGGCGCTCGTGCGCACGATCGCCGATGGACTCGAGTGGTCATCTGGCTGGTCAGCACCCGCCGCACAACGGCTACGCTTCCTGCTCGACTTCGGTTACGCAACGGGGCTGCGGGCGAGCGAACTGGTCGGCGCCTCGCTCGGACACATTGAGACCGATGCACGAGACGACCACTGGTTGCGTGTAACGGGTAAGGGAAAGAAGCTCGCGCGCGTCGCGCTGCCGCTGCTGGCGTGGGACGCCCTCGTACGTTATCTCGCCGAACGCGAATTGCCGATCCTGCCGGTTCGCTGGCGGCCGGAAACGCCGGTCATCGGCAGCCTCGAGGCGGAGAGCGTCGCGGCGATCAGCAGCGTGCGGCTCTGGGGTGTGCTCAGGCGCTTCTTCGTGCTCGCCGCACAGGCGATTGAAGCCGATCATCCGCCGCTGGCAGAGAAGCTGCGTCGCGCAAGTCCCCACTGGATGCGCCACACCCACGCGACGCATGCGCTCGGGCGCGGTGCGGAACTGACCACCGTGCGTGACAATCTTCGGCACGCTTCCGTGTCGACGACGTCGATCTATCTGCACAGTGATGAAGTGAAGCGGGCACGACAGATCGGGGATGCTTTTGCCAGTGACAGACGCCGGTAGCCAGAACGCAACCAGCGTTGACACCACTGGCTTCCACGCAGTCCGAAGCGGCGCTCCATGACCTGCAACCCGCCAGCTTCGCGCTCACCCGGAATGCATAACCTGTGCAAAAATCATCGTGACCTGATCAGAAGCGCCCTCCACCGCCTATGGAAACTGCTGAATCCGTCGAACCTGAACCGCAGGTGCTCGCCAGTCGCCTCGGCGTGACATTTTCTCTGGTCTTCCAGAACCGCCCGGTCGAATGCATCATCACGATCACGGCGCTGGAAGCGTATTTCTGGCTGGAACCACGCGCAGGCGACGAGCGTATCCTCAAAACCTTTCGCGATGGCCACGGACGCATTCGCGCGATCGCCGAACGGAAGCTGCTTGCCCATCCCGCGGCACGACTTGAGCTGACGCCGGCAGATTTCTCGCGCCCCTGAAACACCGGTTTTCGCCTGCGGAGCATCCTTCTGCTCACATTCCAGAATCGACTCCGACTCCGACTCCGACTCCGACAGCGCGCGTGCAACTGGTCTGCAGTCAGTTGAGCGGCGGTTTCGTGGCTCGCGAGTGCAGGCACTTTAATGGAAGCGTATGGGCCAGTGCTCATCACGTGCATTCCGCCACGACGGCAACTCGGGCCGGCCGCCTTTTGTGAGCAGCTTTTGGGGCGAAGCCCGGGTGCGATGGCGAACGACGTCGACTGTTAGTTGCATATTAAAAAGGAAGCCATTGAACGGCAGCGCCATCGAGACGAGCGACCGGGTGTTCATTCACGCCCTCGCCCCTATCGCACCCGGTAACGAGTTCCTCATCGACTACGGTCTGTCAGTCGACGGTGCGGTCACCCATGAAGTGGCCTGACGATCAGGCGTTGGCACGTCGCGGAAGCCGAGCGATTCGAGGGTCTGCAACTAGTCGAACCATCGCAACCAGCAAGTCTATCCCGGCAAGCCGGCAAGGCCTATTAGTGCACGTTCTCATCCAGCACAAGCAGATTGTCGTGCGAAAAGCCAAGCGCAACTGGCTGCCCGCGCTCCGGCAGGATCCGGTTCGGATCGTTGAACACATCGAGAGTAACGATTGCGCTGCTGACCCGCGCGCGAATACGCACCACGGAACCGAGGAAGCTGATCTCTTCAACCGTCGCCGACAGCGAGTTGCGGTCGTTCGATGGCGGCTCGAGCAGAATTGCCTCGGGACGCAACGCCAGCACACGCTCCTTACCGGCATCGTCCGGTGGGAGCGGCCGCGATGTCACCAGTTCCTGACCGTCAACGGCAATGCGTCCCGTTGCAGGATCGATCACACGTCCGGCCAGAATATTGAGCGTTCCCACGAACGTCGCGACAAAGCGTGTACGCGGAAAGTTGTATATATCGAGCGGCGCCCCAACTTGCTCGACACGCCCGTCGTTCATTACGACGATGCGGTCCGACATCGACAACGCTTCTTCCTGATCGTGCGTGACGAAGATCGACGTAATGCCGAGTTCACGCTGTAGTGTCCGTATATCTTCGCGCAGCGAGACCCGAATTTTTGCGTCGAGCGCGGAAAGCGGTTCGTCGAGCAGCAGCACTTGAGGCTTACTCGCGAGCGCACGGGCCAAGGCCACACGCTGTTGCTGCCCACCGGACAATTGCCACGGATAGCGCCCGGCGAGATGCGGCAGCTTGATCAGTTCCAGCATCTCTGCAACGCGCCCGCTCACCTCTTTCTCCGAACGCTTTGCGACCTTCAACGCGAAGCCGATGTTCTGCGCCACCGTCATGTTCGGAAACAACGCGTAAGACTGGAACACCATGCCGACGGCGCGATCGCGCGTGCGCACACGCGTAACGTCACGACCATTCAGGCGGATCGCGCCTCGCGTGGGCGTTTCGAATCCGGCGATCATGCGCAGCACGGTCGTCTTACCGCAGCCCGACGGGCCGAGAAAGGTGATGAATTCGCCTTGTCCGATGTTCATGTCGAACTGATGCACCGCAACGTTTGCTCCAAACGCCTTGTGAAGATTGTCAATCTCGAGAAATGCCATGGGTCGCGGCCTCACCGGCTCAAGTTTTATGGCCGGCCAGCGCGCGCGCCGAGCCGAACACCTGGATCAATCCCATCGATGCCCACGTGACAATGAAAGCGATGATCGCCAGCGCCGAGGGCTCGTAAGCGCGGTTCGCGCCGATCAGTTGCAAATACGGTCCGAACGCCGGGCGATCCAGCAGGCTCGCGATCGTGAATTCGCCGATTACCACGGCGAACGTCAGAAACGCGCCGGACAGAATCCCCGAGCGCACGTTCGGGAAAATCACGCGGAAAAGGATCGTCGTCCAGCCAGCGCCGAGACACTCGGCGGCCTCGGTCAGCGAGCGTACATCAACGGCGCGCATCCCCGCATCGACGGCCCGGTACATAAAAGGCAGCGATAGCGTGACGTAACCGAATACGAGTAGCAGATCGGTCGCGCGTTCGTGACTGGTGAACGGCAAAATCGAACTGCTGTTGTAGATGCGCAGGTAGCCGAAGACGATCACGATGGCCGGGATCACGAGCGGCAGCAGGGTGATGAACTCCACGACCGGCCGAAGCTTCGGTAAACGCAGTTGCACCCAATACGCCGTAGGCACGACGAGCAGCACGCCGATCACGATGGTGAGCAATCCCATCAACACTGAATAGCCGAACGAAGCCTGAAAATGGGGATCTCCCAAGACAACGCGGTACGCATCGAAGCTGTACGCGTCGCGACGCATCCGCAGACTGAACTCGAAGGTCGCGGCGAGTGGAGTCAAAAAATACAGTGTGCCGATGATCACGGCGATCCAGGCGCCCGCGCGCGATTGCGATTTCATCAGCGTCCCCTTTCGGCTCGCGCGCGCAACCAGATGTAACCGCCGTTCGACAGTCCCGTGACCACGATCATGCCGAGCGCGAGGGCATAACCGAGATTCTGGTTATGCAGCACGTCGCCGCGAATCTGCGCGAACAGCAGGATCGGAACGATGTTGAGGGAACTGCCAGTCAACGCGTAAGCCGTGGCGACCGCGCCGAACGCGTTGGCGAACAGCAGCAGGGCCGCACCCAGAAAGCTCGGCCAAAGGACCGGCAACCCGACGTAGAGCCAGTATTGCGCCGCCGTGCCACCGAGGCAGTCGCACGCTTCGCGCCACTCGCGTTTCAGGCCATCGAGCGCCGGCGTGATGATGAGCACCATCAACGGAATCTGGAAGTACAGGTATGTAATGGTCAGCCCGAGGAAGCTCAGGATGCTGAACCCGGTGGAATAGAGATTGAAACCGAGATATTTCCGTGCGAGCACCGTCACGAGGCCCACGCGCCCCAAAGTACTGATGAACGCGAAGGCGAGCGGCACCCCCGCGAAGTTGGATGCGACGCCAGAAAAGGTCATGAGCGTCGGCCGGATCCACGCGGGCAACCGACCGTGCACCGCGGCCCACGCGAGCAGCGCGCCGAAGATGGCCCCGCCGGACGCGGATGCGACGCTCACCTTCACGCTGATCCAGTAGGCATCGAGTACAGCCGGTTGAAACAGCTCGCGAAGATTCGCAAGTGTGAAGTTCCCCTGCGCATCCTGAAACGCGCCGATCATCAGAAAAGAGGTGGGCAATAAAAGAAATAGCAGCGCGAACGCGAAAAACGGCACGACGCCCGCATAGGTCAGCCAACTTGCACCGCTGCTGCCGCGCACGGGACCGGATTTCGGCGCGGGCCCGGCGGGCGTCAGCAAGTCCGGGGCCGAAGCGCCTGGCTGCGGAGATGCGCTCATCCCGGCGGTCTCGCGCGTGCCTACTTCACGTTCGCGCCAACAACCTGATCCCAGCCTTTGGTCACGATGTCCTTCGTGGCGTTCTGCTGATCGAGCGTCGGAAAGACCGCGCTGCTGTAGGCCGATGCAGGCGGCAGCTTCGCGAGCAGCGCCGGCGGCACTTTCTTCTGCGCGACGAGTTCGTTGTAGCGCATCGGATGACAATAACCCGCAAGCCAACCGAGCTGCCCTTCGTCAGAGTAGAGGAATTCCATCCACAGCTTCGCGGCATTCGGATGAGGAGCATAGGCACTGATCGCCTGCACATAGACGCCCGCCACCACCCCTGTCTTCGGCACAATGACTTGTACCTTCGGATTGCCTTTGAGCGTGTCCCGATCGGCAAGCGCGTTGTAATCCCAACGCACGATGATCGGCGTCGTGCCCTGCGCCAGTGACGCGGCCTTGCCGATCACGGGCACGAAGTTGCCGCTCTTGTTCAGATCGGCGAAGAACTTGAGGCCCGCTTGGTCAGCCTTCGTTGCATCGCCTTTGCCTTGCGAAAGGCCCGCGGCATAAACGGCCTGAATGGCCTGATTCGCCGAGCGCGGGTCACCGGCGAGCGAGACCGCATTGCGGTAGTCCGATTTGAGCAGATCGCCCCAATCGGCCGGCGCCTTGTCGATCATGTCCGCGTTGACTTCGAACGCAAGCACGCCGTAGTAGTCGCCGTACCAGTAACCTTCCGCATCCTTGGAAGCTGCGGGGATCGAGTCCCACGTCGATACCTTGTAAGGCTGCAACAGGCCTTCTTTTTTCGCAGACGGTCCGAACGACAGGCCGACATCGATCACGTCGGGCGATTGCGGTCCCTTGTTGCCTTTGTTCGCCTTGATCGCTTCGATCTCGTCCCCCGAGCCTGCATCAGGGTTCAGTTCGTTGACGTGGATGCCGTACTTCTTCTGGAATGCGGCGATCAGCGAGCCGTACCCGCACCAGTCATGCGGCAGGGCGATCGTGGTCAACTGCCCTTCCTGTTTGGCGGCGGCCACGAGCGCGTCCGGTGGCGCCGCCGATGCAGGGTTAATGCCCCCCGCAGCGAGTCCAGCCGTTGCTGAGATCGAAAGGACACGGCCCGCCCAGATACGCTTCATCGTCATCGCTGTTTCCGAAAGGAAGGTAGTGCGTTGAGGGGATCCGCCGATTGCTGAAGCAGGCTAGATTTAAATCCAGAAATTTGCAAGCTGCCAAAAAAGTGCAACTTCACGTTTTGGCGGATCTAAGCCGCGTACCGTCGCGCCGACGAAACCCTGATTGCCTGATCCCACAATCGAGCATTTCATCTGTGGCAGAAAGACCGTCAAGCGTGTCTATGCGCACCATCGTCACGAGCTCGGTCGATGTCGCGCTCCGATTGCGCAGCGCATCAGAAACGCCTGAGAGCGCGCGGGCCATGCTCGGGCGGCCGCCACCACCGGCCCGATAACCGTGCTGGACATCGGTAGTTCTAGTTGACGCCAGACAGACGTCGGTTGATCCTACGCCGAATCTATGCACAAGCTGGCGTGATCAGCGGTACTCAGGGCATCGCGCGATGCAGTTCTCCCGATACGAGTCCTCGGGATTGACCGCTATACGGTCTGCACTGCCGCGTCGCCCACGAGGGTCTGGTCGCGCCGCATAGCTGACAACGACGCAGAATCGCGCAGTGAGTTGGTTGCTTCGTGACTGAACAGAAGATTGACGATTTCGCGTGTCGGCACGCTGGTCATGAGCGTGGACATTTTTCCGGGGCGAAAGCAGCGGCACCGCAAGATTTCATTGCTCGGTTCCGGCCGGGTATCTTCAGGCAAGATCAGAAAAAACACGTGGTGTCGTTTGTTCAGGCCGCCGAACTGGAACAGGTACCACTGTCGGGCGCTTCTCAATCATCCAGGGCCTCGCGCTCAAGTCGGTCGCGCGAAATGTGACGGACATCCTTGCCCTTGACAACATAGATGACAAGTTCTGCCAGATTCTTTGCGTGGTCACCGATCCGTTCGATAGCCGACGCAATGGACACGTAGTCGAGCGCGGAAGAGATCATGCGGGGATTCTCCGCCATGAATGTTGGCAGCTTGCGCACGAATGCGCGGTACTGCTCATCGATCGCCTCATCCTCACTCATAATCCGGGCTGCCTCAACCGTATCGAGCCGCGCGAATGCAGCAAGCGCGTTGTGGAAGATCGTTCCCGCCATCTGACCGGATGACCGGATTTCCGCGATATTCATGCTCCTGCCCGCAGCGTCATTCGCGATTTTGCGCGTCCGCTTTGCGATCTTGCGCGCTTCGTCCCCTGCGCGCTCGAGATTGCTGATCCCCTTTGAGAAGGCCAACAGTCGACGCAGATCGGACGCGATGGGCTGGCGCCGCGCAATGATGTTGCTGCAGTCGGCATCGATCTCGACTTCCATCGCATTGAGTCGATGCTCCGCATCAACCACCTTCTCGACCAGACCCATGTCGAAGCGGCTGAGCGCCTCCATCGCATCGGCCAGTTGGGACTCAACCAGTCCACCCATTTCGAAAAATCTCGACGACAGGTGCTCCAGGTCAGCATCGAACTGCCTGGAAATGTGCTTGTCTGACATAGAAAACTCCCTCTTTCCAGAATGACGATAAACTGTTTGTACGGTTTGTCAAACCTGAAAAAACCATGAAGCCAAAGGCTACCAGGAACAGAAGCGGCAAGCGGGCGCATGTATCCCCGGACGACGGTGCCAACGAAGCGGTGGCCGGCGGGAAGTCAGTCCAGACTGTGCAAGACCGACGTGTTGCGGACAAGCCACAGTCCCGGAAGGCGATGTCTGTTGAAGCGCCTTCTGCGCGCGCTGTCCGGCACCGCAGGGAGCATGTCAACCAGGAAA
Source organism: Paraburkholderia sp. BR10923 (assembly GCF_040948765.1). Taxonomy (NCBI): domain Bacteria; kingdom Pseudomonadati; phylum Pseudomonadota; class Betaproteobacteria; order Burkholderiales; family Burkholderiaceae; genus Paraburkholderia; species Paraburkholderia sp. BR10923. The sequence continues at coordinate 124,056 of NZ_JBFPKO010000011.1, forward strand.
AAGTCGTGCGCGACACCTTCACGATGCCCAGGAGGGACTACGAACAGCTCGCGGTACTCAAGCAGCGGTGCCTCGATGCTGGCCTGGACGTGAAGAAGAGCGAACTCGTCCGTGCAGGGCTGCTTCTGCTGGCATCTGAGCCAACGAAACGTCTTCTTGCGGCCGTCAAGGCGGTCGAACCGGTCAAGACCGGTCGGCCGCCGAAATCGAAGTGAGCCGCGCTCGCGGCCAAACAGGAGACGCCCCTATGCTGGCTCTCCTGTGTGCGCCTGCCTGCGAAGGAATCGAACCGGTAACTGTCAGGTCTTGACCAGTCAAATCAGTGCCGGTCATGGCAAAACAGATCATCGACGAGCTTGCACGCGGCGTTGTATCCGCCCATGAGCGCGTCGGCCTCTGTTGCGAAGGGACGGCCGCGCGCTTCGCCAAAGCGCAACGGTGAAAACACGTCGCGTGTGATGAGCAACGGACTTCGCGATTGAGAGAGCCTCCATCAAACCGAGAGACGCAATCGCAACCGCGCTCGACGATAGCTGGCCGATCCAGTTCCAGTGAATTTCCGGAATATGCGGCGACGGCAGCCCCGACTTCAATGTGCCGATGACGGCCACCGCGGTATGCCCGCCTTGCTCCAACCTCGTCCAGCCGAGCGCGTACGCAGCCCCCGAAACGATTATCGGCACCACGAACATATCGATTTGCGGCAACCGGTAACGCCGCACCGCGCGACGCAGCAGCAACGCCAGCACGACCGAAGCGACACTGACGGCGGCGGCTTTCAGATTGATGGGGTCGCCTGTCAGCGTCAGCCAGAGCCTATACAGCACATGCCGGTGGCCTGAACCCTTCTCGCGTACGCCCAACGCATTGCCAATCTGCCCGATCGCCAGCAGCACCGCCGCGCCCGCCATGAAACCGAGGATGACCGACTCGACCCCGCCCTGCTGACGGCAATTCAAGCAATATGAATGCAATGGACGACCCGACGAGCCAGGTGCCTAGTCCACGAACGCACGTTCGATGACATAGTGTCCCGGCGCATTGCTCTTGCCCTCCACGAGCCCCGCCCGTTTCAGCAATTCGGTCGTATCGGCAAGCATGGCCGTGCTGCCACACAGCATCACCCGGTCGCTTTTAGGCGAAAACGGCGCGACATCCAGGTCGGAAAACAGCTTGCCCGACGCAATCAGGTCGGTGATGCGCCCTTCGTTCTCGAACTCTTCGCGCGTCAGCGTGGGATAGTAGACGAGCTTTTCCTTGATCACGTCGCCGAGGTACTCATGGCCCGGCAGATCGTGTTTGATGTAATCCATATAGGCCAGTTCGCCTTTCAGGCGACAGGTGTGCGTAAGAATCACTCGCTCGAAACGGTCGTAGATGGCCGGATCGCGGATGATCGACATGAACGGCGCGAGACCCGTGCCTGTCGAGAGCATCCAGAGAGTTTTGCCGGGCAGCAGGTTATCCGCGACCAACGTTCCCGTGGGCTTCTTGCCAATCAGGACGCTGTCACCGACGTTCAGATGCTGCAGACGGGACGTGAGCGGACCATGCTGCACCTTGATGCTGAAGAACTCGAGATGCTCCTCGTAGTTCGGGCTCACGATGCTGTAGGCGCGCGCGAGCGGCTTGCCATCGACTTCGAGGCCGACCATCGTGAATTCGCCGTTATTGAAACGCAGACCCGGATCGCGTGAGCACGTAAAGCTGAACAGGGTGTCGGTCCAGTGATGAACCGACTGGACCGTTGCGATGTCGTACTTGCTCATAGTTTGTTAGCCTCGGTATCTCGTCGTCCTTACCAGCCTCGCCCACAATAGCGAAGCCAGAGGAAGGATGCATTATGCAATGCGCGGCTCGCGACGACAGTCCGTGTTGCCGAATGACCGGAACGAAACCGGCCCCTTCACTCAGTTCGCCTTATTTCGCTCGCGCGCCCGGGAATTTGTCGATATACGGCGCGAGCGCTGAACGAAGCGAACCGTCATGCTTGCCGGACAACTCTCTTTCCAGGCACGCAAGAGCAAGCGCGACGATCAGGACGGCGACAAGGGTTCGGCGGCGCGCTCGCACGGCGTCGCCGCCTGGCACGCTCCAGACGCTGCCGGCATCCCTTTCACGTCTGACAGGCCAAGGCATTTTCAGCGCTCCTCGTTCCGTTCGATGTCAGGCTAGGTGTCGTGACCCAGCCCGCCGACTTGCCGACTCTTCTCCCGCGCATGCAGGAGTCTTCAGGCACATAGCCGATGGCTTCATCGCATTGTCATTCGCCCGCCTGGCGCGATGGAACGAATTTGTTCTGATATCCAAAGGAGCGCCGGTGACTGCGCGCCTCTTCGTAGGCATCGGTCGCCCGGCTCGCCAACGTATGCGCGGCCCGGTGGATATTGGGATTCTCGTACGCGTAGAAGCAGGTCAGCCGGTCGGTCACCGCCTGCGGCTTGTGTGTGGTCGCGGCATTGTCGAACCAGATCGGCTGCCTGCCGTTGACCCGCTCGTGCAGGATCGGGAAATCGCGCCGCACGGCGTTCACGTCGAAGCGCGGATGGACGGGCGGCGCGAGCGGCGTCGCACCGTACTGCGCGCCCGATGGAGTGCGCCGCGACCTCACGGGCGCCACATGTCGGCAACTTCGAGCAATGCGCCGGAGCTGGAAAGTAAAGAATAAAAAACTGTTTGTCATCGCACTGGCAGTCGGCCTCTAATTGCAAGCTCGACCTACGAGAGCTATCCCCTTTTTTCAGTAAATGTTCCTTATACGAATCGCAACGCGAAATGAAATCGCCGTCAAGTGGGTTGCCCCGTACTGGCTCCAGTCTGGAGCAATCTTTTTGAATGTTTATGTGGAACAAAATGGCTGACATTACTGATTCTCGCAACAGCCATGTCACTTCGACCCGGTTGTCCGCGGCCGTCTCGAAAGGCACGCTCTACAAGTGGATTTCGTGGATCGTTCCAGCACTGGTGCTGGTGCTCTGGCAAGTTGCGGCGCTCATTGGACTCATCTCGCCTCAGGTTCTTCCAGCCCCGAGCAGCGTCGCGGCAACCGCATTCGATCTGGCCCGCGACGGCGATCTCTTCGTTCACCTCGGTGTTTCGCTGTTGCGTGCCGCGACAGGCTTCGCAATCGGCGGAACGATCGGACTTGCGCTGGGTATTCTGGTCGGCTTTTCACCGCTCGCGCTGGCACTGCTCGATCGTTCAATCCAGATGGTGCGCGCGATTCCATTTCTCGCGATGCTGCCGCTCGTCATCGTCTGGTTCGGTGTCGGCGAGGTGGCGAAAATCTTCCTGGTCGCGCTCGCGGTGCTGTTCCCAATCTATATCAACACCATGCTTGGCATTCGCCAGATCGACCCGAAACTGATGGAGCTCGCGAAGGTCATCGGGCTGGATCGAGTCGCGATTGTGCGACGGATCATTCTGCCTGGCGCGATGCCATCGATCCTGACTGGCGTGCGTTATGCGCTGGCTCATGCGTGGCTCGCGCTCGTCATTGCCGAAACGTTGGCGACGACGAAGGGCATCGGCTTCCTGGCCATGGATGCGCGCGAATTCCTGCAAACCAACGTCATCGTATTGACCATGATCATCTACGCGATCATCGGCGTCGCGGCAGACGCGTCAGTGCGGCTGCTTGAAACGCGCTTCCTCTCATGGCACGCGAATTACGCCAAAAGGAGCCTACATGTCCGTTGATTTCGCGTTGTCCCGCGAGACAGATATCGCGACGCTCACCGCTGAGCGAGTGAACCCGTCGTCTCTCGCAGTATCGGTGCGCGGTCTGCGGCGCCACTATGGCAGCCGGGTCGTGATAGACGCTCTGGATCTCGAGATCCGCGCAGGTGAATTCGTCGCGCTGCTCGGCGAAAGCGGATGTGGAAAGACCACCCTGCTGCGTGCGCTGGCCGGGCTCGATCGGCCCGACGCCGGCCAGATCAGCGCGCCCGAACGCCCTTCCGTCGTTTTTCAGGAGCACAGGCTACTGCCGTGGGCGACGCTGTGGGAGAACGTCGCGCTCGGTCATGAAACGTTGGTCGGTCGTGCCGGGGCGGCGCGTGCGTTAGCCGAAGTCGGGCTTGCCGGTCGGGAAGACGACTGGCCGCGCAACCTGTCCGGGGGACAGGCGCAACGCGTGGCGTTGGCGCGCGGCCTCGTTCGCGATCCTGCATTGCTGCTGCTCGATGAACCGTTTGCGGCGCTCGACGCGCTCACGCGGATCAAGATGCACGGACTCGTCAAGGAACTGGTCGCACGTCATCAGCCCGGCATTCTGCTCGTGACGCATGACGTCGATGAGGCGCTCGCGCTCGCCGACCGGATTCTGGTGATGCGCTCAGGGCGCATCGCTGTTTCCTTCCAACCCAAAAACCATACGCCGCAAGCACTGCGGTCGATCCTGCTCGAAGAGCTCGGCGTTCAGTCTCACTGAACGCTTTTCCGCATGACCTTAAGGACCTGACAAGAATGAACGAGTCTTCGCTGAACCGCCGCCAACTCTTGCGCGCGGCGGGCAGCCTGCTGGCCGGTGCCGCCGTCGGTAGTCTGCTTCCCGCTCGCGCCGCCGAGCCGCGCAAGCTGACACGCAACACCGATACGGTTCGTATCGGCTGGGGATACGGCAGCCTGCCGGACATTGCCAGACAGCGCGGCGTGTTTGCGAAGACCCTCGCTGCAAAGGGCATCAAGGTGGAATGGGTCGGACCGTTCCCGAATCATGCTCCGTCGATCCAGGCAGTCGTCGGTGGCAGCGCGGATTTCGGCTTCTGGGGATCGACGACGCCCGCGCTCGCCGCGATGCTGGCCGGTTCCCCGCTCGTATTCAACGCTTTCGACATCTATTCGCCGCGCTCGACGGCGATCATCGTGAAGAAATCGAGCGGTATCAATTCGGTGGCCGATCTCGCGGGCCGCAAGGTCGCGATCAACCGGTCGGGGTTGGGTGAGTTCCTGCTGATCGCAGCGCTCGAAAAGCATCATGTCGAGCGCAGCAAGGTCGAGTTCGTCTACCTGAATCCGCCCGATGCCGCACCGGCATTTGCGCAAGGCGTGGTCGACGCCTGGTCGATGTGGTCCCCTGGCGTGGACATCGCACGCTACACCAACGATGCCAGGGACATTTTCAACGAAGGACGCGACCTCGATTTCCTGATCGATTACAGTTCCCTCGTGACGCGCCGGAAATTTACCGAAGAGAATTCGGAGCTGATTCGCGCGGTCATCGATGCGTACTACGTCGAAGGTGCGTGGCAGTCGGCGCATCCCGGCGAATCCGAACAGCTCGTGCAGCAGGAAGCCAGATATCCGGATCAGGTGCGTGACTATCTGACGAGCCTCAAACGCGTCAACCAGTTCCACGAACCCGACGACACTGCGTTCATCGCGCAGTTCCAACGCGCCGCCGATTGGCTCGCGGAGCGCAAGATCATCAATTCGCGAATCAAGGTCGCGGATTACAGCGTCAAGGTTTAACGAGAGCCCAATGGGAATTCCACTAGTCTCACCCTTGTCCGCAAAACTTGGCTTTGCCGGGATCATCGCGAATATCGCATCGACCTCGGCAGAGCGGGAACGCAATCATCATCGGCCGCACGAGGAAGTCGCGATACTCAAGAATCTCGGCTTCGGCGCGCTGCGCCTGCCGGCCGATGCGGGTGGGCGTGGACTCTCGCTGAGCGAGCTTTTCGTCGTGGCTCGCGACGTCTCGGCGGCGGATTCGAACATCGCTCACGCTTTTCGCAATCATCTTTGGCAGGTCGAGGCTGCGCTCAGACGACGGGATCACCCGTTCCATGCGCACGCTCTCGATCTGACGAGGGACAAGAAAACCATCGGCCTCGGTTTCACCGAACGCGACGCCATCGCGGCTGGCGCGCGCCCGAGCCGGGTGCTGAGCCGGCTAGAGTGGGACGAAGCGCGGCTCGCCTATATCGGCTCAGGCGAGAAGGTCTACGCAACCGGCAACCTTTATAACGACGCATTCGTTGGCGTTGCGGTGGAAAGCCGCGAGGGCAGGACCGTTCAATACGTGCTCGACCGGGAGCAAGGCGTCAGCACCGATGACGACTGGCAAGGATTCGGTCAGCGCCTGACGGCTTCAGGCACGGCAAAGTTTCACGCGGTGACGGTGCCCGCAGCTCATGTCTACCCGACAGATCCGCCACGAACCGACGAAGCAGCGCCTTGGGGATACACGTTTCATCAGGTCTATCTGACCAACTGCATCGCAGGCATCGTGAGGCGTATTGCGTTGGACGCCGTCGACGTCTTGCGCTCACGCGGGCGTAACTTCTATCACGGCGATGCTGCGCATCCTGCCGGCGAACCTGTGCTGCAAACGCTGCTTGGTCGAATTCGCGCCTACGCAGCCAGCGTCGAGGCAACGGCCGACCGCGCTGTGGCAGCGTTGCAGCTTGCGTGGGATGACTATGGAACGGCCAACGAATATGAAACCACACTGGCCGCGACGCTCTCCGCAGCCGAAGCCAAAGTCGTGATCGACGACCTCGCGCCGCAGATCGCCAGTTGGCTGATCGACCTTGGGTCGGGCTCGGTCGTGTCTCGAGTGGGCGCGCTGGACCGGCATTGGCGCAACATCAAGGTGATTGCTTCGCACAATCCGCGCTTGTACAAGGAACGGCTGCTCGGGCAGAACCTGCTGACCGGACAGCTTCCACCCACCGGCGCGTACTTCTGATCGCGAACGCGCGTGACGCGCGATTCGTGACCAGAATCGCTCAATCCGCAAGGAGCCGGCGAACGCGCGGCACGACCTCTTCAGCAAAGCCGCGCATATCGGCTTCGAACGGCTGGAACTGCAGCATGAAGAGTTCGATGCCCGCCCGGTGGAAGGCGGCGATGCGCTGCGCCACGGTGTCGTAGTCGCCGACGAGCGCCGCTGCCGTGCCGCCATTCGATCCCACGCGCGGCGATTGCGCCAAAGTCTGATGCATCACCGCTTTCGGATCGGTATTGGCCTTCTGGCGCTCGCGCAGGGGCTTGTCAAGCTCGGCCAACGCGAACAGATGCGCGAGATGAGCCTCTGCCTGCGCCCGCGTTTCGCGCGCGATCACAAACGCCGACAAACCGAAACGCAACGCGTGCAGCCCGGCAGGACGCGCGCGAGCGGAGACGTCGGCGATGAGTCGCGCAACGTCGTCGTGCGGCTGACCATTGATGAACCATACGTCGCCGTGTGCCGCCACCAGTTCGCGCGCCGGCTCCGATTCGCCGCCGACATAGATGCGCGGACGCGCACGAAACGGATCGGCGGGATGCAATTGATATCCGTCGATGCGGAAGTTGTCGCCGTGATGATTCACGACTTCGCCTCTCAGCAGTGCGGCAACGACTTCGATCCATTCGCGGCCGTACGCATAGCGCTCGTCGTGTTCAGGAAATCCAATGCCGGCTCGTTCGAGCTCTGGACGATTCCACGCGTTCACCAGGTTGATCGCAAAGCGCCCTTTGCTGATGTGCTCGATCTGCTGAGCCATCTTCGCAAGCACGACGGGGTGATAGAGATAAGGCTTGATCGCAGTGATGATCTCAATGCGCGACGTGAGTGCCGCCAATGCCGCCGATGCGGTCCATGCCTCGAGTTGATCGAGCGAAGGGTCATGCGGATTGATCGTGTGCTGGGCGACGAGCACCGAGTCGAATCCGAGACGCTCGGCCTCGATGACGAGGGCCCTGTTGCGGGCCCACGAGGCGTCGTAGGGTTCCGCTGGATCCTGCAATGCGGCACGGCTGCCGTGCACGAGAGCCCAGACGCCGAAGCGGGGAAGTTTGGCTGACATCGTTTTGATAGGCGGTAAACCGCAGACAGAAAACGTCCATGCTAACCTTGCCCGCGCCAGCCGCTTTCCAATTTCTATCGATAAAGAACTCGCGAAAAGGCATTAAGGCTCGCGCAGCGCATGCGCACGGCCACTCGACGGCACCTGCGCCAACGCACCCTGGCTTCAGAGCGCCGGCGAGCGAGGCACCGCCGGTTGCAGACCCTGATAGTCTTCGGCGTCGATGTCGTAACCTGAAGGCTCCCACCGGATCGCGAGCAGCACCAACAGCGAAGTCAGTGGCGCAACCGCGATCACCCAGAATACCTTCGTGCCGAGCGCGGCGGCCAGCACGGGAAACAGAAACAGCGAAATGGTGGACGCCGTGCGCACCAGCGTCTGATTGAAGCCGACGCCGATCCCGCGCAGCGAAGTCGGATAGCTGAGCGACGCATAGGTCATCGAATGCGAACCGGGGCCGAAGCCCTGCCCGAACAGATAGCCCCCCAGCAGCAGGATCGCCACGACCACCAACGCGCCGCCGCTGGGTCGCCCGATTAGCGCGAGTCCGATCAGCGAGGCGAATTGCAGCGAATGCCCGAGCACAGTCAGCTTCCACGCGCCGACCGTTGGCGCGGCGCGCATACCGATCAACCCGCCGACGAACGCGAACAGCAGGTTCAGCGAGAGCGACGCGATGATTGTCGTGAGGGGACCTTGCGCGAAGAAGCTCGTGATGATCACGGGCAGACCAAAAACGATCGCGTTATAGCCAAACGACGACGCACTGCCGATCACGGCGGCAAGTATCGTGCGCCTGCGGTAAGTGGCATTGAACAGCACGCCGTAGTTTCGCCAGGATGCGGAGCGCGGTCGCGCAACAGACTTACCCGTATGTTCGACGACGGCATCAATCCCGTAAGAGCGCTTCAGGATACGCGCCGCGCCTTCGAGGTCGCCGTGATTCGCCGCCCAGATTGGCGATTCGCTGATGTAACGGCTGCGCACCAGAATGATGGCGATGGCGGGCACTGCGCCGAATGCGAGTGTGAGGCGCCACAGCCAGCCGAAGTGTTCCTGCGGCAGCATTGCGTAAAGGCCGAGAATCAGCAGATAGCAGGTGCTGGTCGCCGCGTACCACGCGGGGCACCAGGCGGCCACGCTCGCGGCCTTGTTGCCGCGCCCCGCCACTCGCGAAAACTCCGCGAGAAACGCCATCGCGACGGGCAGATCGAGCCCGACGCCGAAGCCCATCAGAAAGCGCGCGCCGCCGAGCACCCACGCGTTGGGGGCGAGACCAGCGGCAATTGCCGCGACCACAAAGAACAGCATGTCGGCCATGAACACGCGATAGCGCCCGATGCGGTCAGTCAGATAGCCGCCGAACAGTGCACCGAGGATCGCGCCGAACGTGATCGCCGACGATACGAATCCCACTTGCACCGGCGCCAGCGCGAACTGCTTCGCGATGTCCTTGATGCCATAGGCAAGCGAGGTCAGATCGTAGGCGTCGAGAAAGACGCCGCCGAGCGCGATCGCGATCACGATGCGTGCATTGCTGCCCTTGGCAGCACCCGCGTTGACGATGCGCGCGACATCCTGCGGCGAACGGATCACAGCGGGACGGGAAATCTCCGGCTGCGCGGACGCGTCAAGCGGAGTGGATGGAATAGCGACGGTAGACATGATGGCTGTTCAACACGTGTCAAAAGTTCCTGCATGCTAGCGACGCGCCTGTCGTTTTCCAAACGACGATTGAATATATGCAAAGCGCGGGATCGAACGATGCCCGTGTGGCAATCCGCGACGCGGCGCCTTCGTCCGTTCCGTGCTTTCGATATGCGCAATCGATGGTGGATTTGCACCTGCGTCGATTTCGCGTGGTCGACGACGTCGATACAGCGTTGCCTGAAAGGCACTACGCGGCCGTCATTGCCTCGGGGAGTCGGATGATCTCGCAAGGCGGCTTCGGCAACGGCTGATGGTCGGCGAATGCGGTCCCGCATCGCACTGCAAAAGCGAGCGCCGACTGCCCATTCGCGAAGTGTCCGAGCTCACCGAGCGTGGTCGCTTCGCCGTCCTCTTCCAGAATCGATACGCGAGCCACGAACAGACTTCCGCTTCTCACGACCGACGGCTGGACGGCTATCCCGTGGTGGTAAAACAGCATGTCACCTCCTGTGTTACGGAAACTCACGCAGGCGTGCCCGCTTTTCCGAGCACGCCGAGCCACGACTAGCCAACAACGTCGTGCGAAGCATCGGGTTTCGGCGGATGAAACCCGTACTCGTGGTCAATCTCCCCGGTCATACTGCGTCGTTGGAGTGCAGACTCATTATTGGCAGGATGGCCGCGTTCGCGCCAATATCGATTCACGATTTGGATTTCGCGTGCGCTTCGATATGTCAGTCAATGAACGGACGTCAGGCACAACGTTGAGCGCGATGGCAACGCTGCGTCTGGATTTATTGTCCACCAAATTTCCGAAAGCTCGAGGCCGTGTGCCGTTCGGGCAATTGATCGTCATGGCCAAACAACTTTCGTCGTAGCGTTCCATCGGCATAAGCGGTCTTGTACAGACCTCGATTCTGAAGCTCGGGCACGACATGATCGATGAAGTCCTCGTAACTCTCCGGTACAACCGTGCGGCTCAGATTGAAGCCGTCAATACCGGTTTCTTCGACCCAGCCCTGCAGTTCATTCGCGACCTGCGCAGCGCTGCCCACGATGGCCGGATACCGCCCCCCCAGTTCGAACATCTCGAGCAGCTTACGGCGCGTCCAGCCGTGCTGCTTCGCCGTGCGCGTGGCGGACTCGATTGCATTGGTGGGCGCATAGTCGACAGGCGCGTCGAGATCGTATTGGGCGTAGTCGATGCCCGTACTGGCGGCAAAATGTGCAAGCCCTGCTTCGCGGTTCGCATAACGCAAATAGTCCGCGTATTTCTCGCGTGCTTCGCGCTCGGTTGCGCCCGTTACGACAGCTGCGCCAGCAAAGACCTTGACGTCGTCGGGGCGTCGTCCCGCTTCCACGAGTTGCTCGCGCAGCGTCCTGACGGTTTCGCGTGCAACGGCCCGATTCGGCGGTGAGATGAATACGCATTCCGCGTGGCGGGCGGCGAAACGCTGGCCGCGTCCTGAACTACCGGCCTGGAAAAGAACCGGAGTGCGTTGCGGCGACGGCTCCGCGAGGTGATAACCGTCAACGCTGTAATAGCGCCCGGCATGTCGAACCTTGTGAACCTTCGCGGGATCGGCGTACACCCGCCCGGACTTGTTGCGCAGCACTGCGCCGGCTTCCCAGCTTCCTTCCCAGAGCTTGTACAACACGTCGAGATATTCGTCCGCGCGATCGTAACGCTCGTCGTGCCGCAACTGCCTTTCGAGTCCCATCGCCCGCGCCGCGCTGTCGAGATAGCCGGTCACGATATTCCAGCCGATTCTTCCTTGCGTCAGATGATCGAGCGTCGAGAAACGTCGCGCCAGCAGATACGGCTGCTCGTAAGTCAGGTTGACCGTTACGCCGAAGCCGAGATGCTCGGTGACGGCGGCCATCGCCGAAATGACAAGCGTGGGATCGTTGACGGGAAGCTGTATGGACTCGCGCAGCGTCACGTCGACGTTGTGTTGATAGACGTCGTAGACGCCCACGATGTCGGCCAGAAAAAGTCCGTCGAACAGTCCGCGCTCGAGCGTGCGCGCGAGGTCGGTCCAGTATGGAAGCGTTCGATACTCGAGAGAGCGGTCGCGCGGATGGGTCCACAATCCATGGTTGATATGGCCCACGCAATTCATGTTGAACGCGTTGAGCAGGATCTGCTTTTTTGCCATCACAAGGCTCCGTGCCTCGGCGGCAGTTTGTCGTTGAGATAGAAATTGCCGACGGCGTGATATTTCCATCGCACGGGATCATGCAGCGTGTGCGTGCGCGCATTGCGCCAGAACCGGTCGAGGCCGAGATCGTCGAGCGTCGCGGCGGTGCCGGCGAGTTCGAAAAGGCGCGAGCCCGCGTCCAGCGAGACCGTCGTGGTGAGTGCGCGCGCTTCGGCCACGGCGACCGATGCCTGCGCGACCGAACGCTCGGTGGGCTCGGCCTGGGCCGCATCGACGAAGCGCCCGGCCCGGCGCACCAGCGCTTCCGCCGCGCTCAACCGAACGGCGAGATCACCGAATTGGGTGATGGTCAGCGGATCCTGCGACGCGTGTTCCACCTTCGCGTCGATCCACGGCCGCGAACGCTCCCGTACGAACTGCAAGGCCGCCTGAAGTGCCCCGCGCGCCTGCCCCAGATCAATCGCTGCATGGATGATCTGCGCGAACGGCCCGATTGTAGTGGGGCGTTCGAACGATGCCTGAAACGGCACGATCCACTCCGGCTCGACGCGCACCTGACTGAATTGCACCGAACCACTACCCGTGACGCGTTGCCCGAACCCGTCCCAGTCATCGATCACTTCGACGCCTGGCGCGTTGCGCGGCACGAACACCAGATACGTGACATCACGTCCCTCTTCTTCGCCAATCACTAGCGTCGGAATCCAGTGCGCGAATAGCGCGCCTGTGCAATAGAACTTGCGGCCATCGATTTGCCAGCCGGTCGCGCTACGCGTGAGCCGCGTGCGGCGCTTGAAGTCTTTATGCCCGATCTCCGCGAGCGCGTTGCCGAATCGGTCTCCCGCCAGTACGCGTTCGTAGAAAAAGCGCTGCTGGTCCGGTCTCCCGCCGACACGCAGCACTTCGAGTGCATAGAAATGATTTTGCGGAATCTGGCCCAATGAGCCATCGGCCGCGGCAATGATCGCCGTCACTTCCGCGAGCGTCCTGCTGCCGACGCCTGCGCCGCCATATTGCCGTGGCACGGTGATACCCCACAGACCGCTTGCCACGAACGCGTCGAGCTCGGCCCACGGCAGCCGGCGCTCGCGATCACGCGCCGCCGCTTCGGCTGCGAAGACTTCGGCAAGGCGTTGAGCGGCTTGCAAAGCCTGTGCGTCATCCGCTATCCGTTCGGGCCTTACGCGCGTCGAGTCTCCCAGTACGGGGCGATCGAGCGTGCCATCATCAATTTCTGTTGCCATCTTTCAGTTCCACGAATGCCGCGCAGGCAGCACATGATTCAGGAGGTAGTTGCCAACCAGGTGCAGCTTCCAGCGCACGGGATCATGCAGCGTATGGGTACGCGCATTGCGCCAGTGGCGGTCGAGGTTGTGCGCCGCACGCGTCGATGCGGACCCGGCCAGTTCGAAAAGCTTCTCGCTCGCTTCGAGCGCGATGCGCGTGGTGAGCACCTTCGCGTGAGCCACGGCGACAGACGCACGAGCGCTTGCCTCGGCGTCGACTGGCTGCGCGGCGATGACATCGAGCGTGCGGCCTGCCTCCAGAAGCACCTCGCGTGCGGCATGAAGTTCGATTTGCAAACGCCCGACGTCGGCGATGATGTAAGGATCGTCGACGGCGCGCTCGAGCCCTGAATCGATCCACGGCCGCGCGCGTGCTCGCACGAAATCGATTGCATCGGCCACTGCCGCCTCGGCGATTCCCTGGTCGATTGCTGCCTGGATCAGTTGCGAAGTCGGCCCGAACAGCCCCGGACGGTCGCCCAGTTGCCAGATGGGCAACACGTCCTCAGGGTCGACTAAGACCTGATCGAAAATCACGGTTCCGCTCGCGGTCGTGCGTTGCCCAAACGAATTCCAGTCGTCGATGACACTCAGGCCAACGGCATCGCGCGGCACCCATACCTGTACGGCTCTTCCCTCATCGTCGATCGCGCGCGCCGGCACGCGGTGCGCGAACAGCGCGCCCGTGGAGTAGAAGCGTGTGCCGTCGAGCCGCAGGCCGTCCTGCGTCGCGCGCAAGCGCGTCGTGCCTTGCACGATAGTCGCGCTCGATGCGGAGCGGCGCTCAGGGCCCGCATTGCCGAGCCGCAGGCCAGCCAGCACTTCGCCGTAGAAACGCGCCTTCTGAGCCGGCGTGCCGATCTCGCGCAGTACGCCCAGCACGCCAAAATGATTCTGCGGAATCTGACCCAATGCGGGATCGGCTGCGCAAAGAATCACGAACACTTCTGCAAGCGTCGCGAACGAAAGGTCGGCGCCGCCGTATTCGGCCGGCACGGTGATCGCACCAAGTCCACTTTCGGACCAGCGGTCGAGTTCTGCCCACGGCAGGATGCGCTGGCGGTCGCGCTCCGCAGCGACCGCTGCGAAGTCTGCCGCGAGGGTGCGCGCGGCTTCGAGAGCTTCGGTATCTCCCGCGATACGCTTGACGCGCACCGGATCGGGACGGCGCGGCAACTGAGCCGCGGAATTGGATTCGGATGTAGACATGTTGGCTCGAACACAAAAGTGAGGCTCGTCTGCCTGCGACGCTGCTTCGCAAACGAAGGAGCGAACGTCACGCTCTGGCACGGAGCAGACCAATCACGTAATGGATCAGTACCCGCTCGCCACGCCTACTATCGAATCCGGAATTGCATATGACGATCCGCGATCGCGGTGAGGCTTCACACGGACATGAGGTTCACGACCCAATGACTTGCGGCCGCCAAAGAGGCTTGGGCTTTGATGGCGCCCGATCCCGGGCCGCAGCCTACTGCGGCCTGATCTCGGCCGCCTGCCTGCCTTTGGGTCCCTGCTTGACTTCGAAACTCACCTTCTGATCTTTCTGGAGCGACTTGAAACCCGCCGTTTGTACCTCGGAAAAGTGCGCGAACAAATCTTCACTGCCGTCATCCGGCTTGATGAAGCCATAACCCTTTGCATCGTTGAACCACTTTACGGTGCCAGTTGCCATGAAGATTCCCAGCGGGTCTATGGGCTGGACCGCGGCGTAGGCGTTTCGCGCGCGATGCGCTCCGTTGCTGCCGGGTCCAGCTTGCATCACGTCGCTTGATCGCCGTGACGCATGTCGAACCATACGTCATCCGTGAAGTGCGTTGAACCAACAAATTCTTCGATGGTTAGCAGAGCACGCGTGCTGGCCGGATCGGCCGCGCGTCTGGCCACTCTTGACAGGCTCAGCGCGTGGGTCGGGCTGCGGATTCGGCGGCTTGGAGAAGTTCTTCGCCAAATTCGATCACGTAGGCTTGCGGAGATCTGAGTTCACCGGCTGCACGAATACGTTCGTAGATGAGCAATGCACCGACCAGCTTCGAATTGCATCGTGATCTGAAATCTGCCTGGGCGGCGAGCGTCAGTCCTTCGTATATGGCGAGCACGTCCTGCTGGAAAAGAAGCCGGATAGCGGGTGTATCGGGCCCGCGTGGGTTATTGACCATTAGCCCGGTGAGCGTCCCTTCGCGCGATTCATGTTCGACGATGTGAACGTCCCGATCGAATCGTCCCGCGAGGAAGTGGGCGACCTGCTCCAGAGATTGTCTTTCTATTGCATATGTCGCCATTGCCCTCTCCTGCGAAAGTATGCTGGTTACGAACCGATTCCCTGGGCGCGAAAAGGACCTCATACAGAACGGTGCCCAGATATCGCTCGCCTGAGTCGGGCAGAATGACGACAAGCGTCTTTCCTGCGTTTTCCGGGCGCTTTGCGAGCCGCACGGCCACGGCGACGGCCGCGCCCAATGAAATTCCTGAAAGTATGCCCTCTTCTCGGGCAAGACGTTGTGCGTACAGGATCGACTCTTCATCGGTGACCTGTTCGATGACATCGACGAGCGAGAGATCCAGAACATCGGGTGGGTTCGATGATTTACTTGCCGGGACCGGGCAGACCGCGTGATTTCGCATCCCAGATCATCGCGGCGCCGATGCGGCACTTGACGGAATAGGCTGCCGGCAAAAACACGAACAAACCAAAAAAATGGCCTGGACGATCGGGCCCAGGCCATAAAAAGCTCGCGATTCGCGGGAACGAGCTAGACGTGAAAGCCAAGTGGTTAAATCGGCCTGTAAAAGATATCGGACGCTTGCCTTTACGCGACCTCAGCGGCGCACGAGCATCGCAAGCGAACGATGCGCGTCGAGTTCGCGGTCGTAGCCCATCAGCACGCCATCTATCCGGCGCGTCAAAGACGGAGTGGCTACCGTCGTCACCTCGCAGAGTGCCGTCGACCTGGGCAACGGGGCAGCGCCGGCCAGACAGTAGCCCACATCTCGCCGCGCGTTGGTGCAGGCGCGCACCTTACCCTCGTCAACCAGCGTAGCGAGCGCGGCTTCCACGGCCTTCTCCGATTCACCGAACAGCCGTGCGAAGGTGGCAGCGGTGTAGACGCGGTTATAGCGCATTTTCAGCAGCAGACTTTCGATCAACGGATCCTTGCTCATAGGGTCGCCATGACGGTTTGGAAATCAACGACGCGGTTGAGACTTCCGCGTTCAGCGCGGTTTGCGACGAGACTGATTCGACGGGTGGCTCTCCTTGCCTGTCAACCCAGATCGGCAGTCAGATCTTGCCCACCAGATCAAGCGACGGCGTCAGCGTTTCGGCGCCGGGCGTCCATTTGGCCGGGCAGACTTCGCCTGGATGCGACGCGACATATTGCGCGGCCTGCACCTTGCGCAACAGTTCCTTGGCGTCCCGGCCAATACCGTTGTCGTGCACTTCGTAGAGTTTGATCTGACCTTCGGGGTTGATCACAAACGTGCCGCGCAAGGCAAGCCCCTCCTCCTCGATCAGCACGTCGAAGTTGCGGGCGAGCGTCGCCGTCGGATCGCCAACCAGAGGGTATTGCACCTTGCTGATCGTATCCGACGTATCGTGCCAGGCCTTATGCGTGAAATGCGTGTCCGTCGACACGCCGTAAATTTCGACGCCAAGCTTCTGGAACTCGGCATAGTGATCAGCGAGGTCGCCCAGCTCAGTTGGGCACACGAACGTGAAATCAGCGGGATAGAAGACCACGACGGACCATTTCCCCTTGAAATTTTCTTCGCTGACGGACACGAATTCACCGCGGTGGTACGCGGTCGACTCGAACGGCTTAACCTGGGTATTGATGAGAGACATAACTTTCCTTGAACGTTTGAGAACCAACTGAAGATGTCGTTGAACGTTATCTGGCTTGCCGAGACAAGAGAAATAATCATTTTGCAAAAGCAAATGCCGATCTGTTCGTCGTTGGATGAACCAGGCTGGGTTCCATGAGCCGTCTCCACCCTCACAAACAATCCGCATGACGTTCACTGAAAAACACCTGAAGCGCGCATTGATATCGATATCTCATTTTCGTCGTTGCCGAATCGGTGTCAGACACGCGATCATCGACCGTTCGCAATCGAGTGCCTGTCACTGCGTCAACGCTATCTCTGCACTATCGTCACCGTCCAATCATGCATAAGATTTCGACCTTCTTTCGCGGACTCGCACTGGCGGCCGCCCTCTGCTGCGCGGTTGTCGCGCCGTCCCACGCAACGGGCGCCGCACCGGCAGTCGATCGCGATACGGTCGTGATCGGTGTTGAAAAGGAGTTCTACAACCTCGACGGACTCGTAGCCGTGAGCGGCGATTCGCTGCGCTACGGATGGCAGATTTACGACACGCTCTACGGTTTCGATATCAAAGGCAATCTCGTCCCGCGTCTTGCGACGAGCCTGGCAGTCTCTAGCGACGCTCGCGTCTTCACGTACAAACTCCGTCCCAACGTCAAATTTCACAATGGCGCGACCCTCACGTCGCGCGACGTGAAGGCGTCGCTCGATCACATCCTCGACCCACGCAGCAAGAGCACGCGCCGCCCGTTCTTCGCGCCGGTGGTCGAATCGGTGGAAACGCCTGACCCGCTCACTATCGTATTCAAGTTGAAGGCTCCGGACGGCGCGTTCGCCAACAAGGTCGCTGGCTATCTGTATATCGTGCCGGCCGATTACCTCGCGAGCTTGCCGAATCCGGATGCATTCGCACAAAAGCCTATCTCACTCGGCCCATACAAGTTCAAGTCGCTGTCTCCGGGCGGCAATGAACTCGTGCTGGAACGCTTCGACGACTACTGGGGTGAAAAGCCGCGCGTGAAAACGCTCGTCTTCCGCGCAATCACCGACCCTTCGAGCCGTGTCAACGCGGTGCTGCGCGGCGAGGTGGATCTTTCGGTCGCGCTCCCCTTCTCCGACTACGCGCGCCTCAAGAAAGAAAGCGGACTCGACGTGATCCAGAGCCGTGTGGCCTCGCCGATCTATGTCCGCGTCTACACCAATCAAAAGGATTCGCCGCTCGCCAACGTGAAGGTCCGCCAGGCGCTTAGCTATGCGCTGGACACGAACGCCATCATCAAAAGCGTGCTTTACGGCGTGGGCGAGCCACTCGGCACGATGATTTCGAACTACTATCCCTATGGCGCGGATCATTCGATCAAGCCTTATCCGTATGATCCGGCCAAAGCGCGCGCGCTCCTCGCCGAGGCCGGTTATCCGAAGGGCTTCGAAACTACGCTCAACATCCAGGGGGACATGCCGCAAGGCGTGGCCGAGGCAATCGCAGCCTACTGGGGGCAGGTTGGCGTGAAGGTCAAGCTCGATCGCCTGACCTACGCAACGTTCCAGCGCCTGAACAACACGCACGCTTCGGGGCCGCTTGCGCTTAGCCAGTTCACCAATGCGCTCTACGACCCCGTCCATCCGGTCGCCGGTGCGTTCGCGTCAAACGGCAGCTGGTCGGACTATTCGAATCCCAAAGTAGACGCGTTGCTCGTCGACGTCTCGAAGGTCAGCGAGCCGACCCAACGCGGAGAGGTATTTGAGAAAATTGGGCGCGAACTGCACGACGACGCGGCGGCCATCTTCATTTCCGAGTTCACTTACGTCTACGCGAAGAAAAAGACGCTTGAGTGGCTGCCGCAGCAAGGCGGCGGTTTCCTGAATTTCCGCACGATCGCGTGGGCGCCCCACACGGTGGCCGGGAACTGACCCATGCTCGCCTATGTTCTGCGCCGCCTCGGCTCCGCGCTCGCAACCGTGTGGCTGATGTCTGTCGTGATCTTCGTGCTCGTGCGGATGGTGGGTGATCCCGCCTATCTGCTGATGCCGCCCGAAGCCACCGAGGCGGACCGCGAGCTCTTTCGCCAGCAGCTTGGTCTCGCCGATCCGCTCCCCGTGCAATACGCTCGCTTTCTGGCTGGCATTGTGCGCGGTGACATGGGCAATTCGTTTCACTTCGGCGTACCGGCGCTCAGTATGGCGCTCGGTCGCCTTGGCGCGAGCCTCGAGCTCGTCGGCATCTCGCTCGCGCTGGCGCTCTTCGTGGGGCTCGCGTTCGGCATCGGCGCGGCTGTCGCACGGGGCTCGTGGGTGGATCGATTCGCGACGCTATTCGCCGTGCTCGGCCAGGCCGGTCCGCCGTTCTTCGTCGCGCTGCTGCTGATCCGGCTCTTTTCCGTGCAGTTGGGCTGGCTGCCCACGGGCGGCCACGGCAGCTGGAAACAGCTCGTGCTGCCTGTCGTCTCGCTCGCGTGGTATTCGGCTGCCGGCATCGCGCGCCTCACGCGGGCCAACATGTTGAGCGTGCTCGAGTCGGACTTCATTCGCATGGCCCGGATCAAAGGGTTGCCCGAGCACGTAGTGATCGGTACGCACGCACTGAGAAATGCCGGGTTGCCGATCGTCGCGTACACCGCATCGCAGTTCGGCGTCTTGATCGGCGGTGCCGTATCGATCGAAACGGTGTTCTCGTGGCCCGGCTTCGGCAGTCTCATGGTGGAAGCCATCAGCACGCTCGATTTCACGGTCGTGCAGGCCGCGGTGGTCGTTTCAGTGCTGCTGTTCGCCCTCATCCATCTCTTCGTCGATGTGCTGTGTGCGCTCGTCGATCCACGCATCCGACATCAGGCATGAGTGCGCGACTCCTCTTTGCCGGTATACGCGGAGAACTCGGCCGCGACCTATGGCGGCAGCGCGGCGTCCTCGCCTACGCGGCGGTCTTCGTGTTGCTTGTGGGTGCATCGGCGCTGGCGCCGTGGCTCACGCGCATCGATCCGAACGCGATCGACCTGTCCGCTACTTTCCAGGCGCCCAGCGCCGCGCACTGGTTCGGCACCGACCAGATGGGCCGGGACGTCTTCGTGCGCACGCTCTACGGCGGGCGCCTTTCGCTTCTCATCGCGTTTTGCGCCGTGCTGCTCGCGGGCTTCGCGGGTGCGCTGGCCGGGCTGCTGTCGGCGTACATTGGCGGACGTTTCGACACCGTGCTGATGCGCCTCGTCGACGCGCAGTACGCGTTGCCACCCGTTTTCCTCGCCATGCTGATCGTCGGCATATGCGGGCCGAACGTGGTGAACATCATCATCGTCGTGACGCTCGCGAACTGGGGGCGCTTCGCGCGCATCATTCGCGCCGAGGCTCTCAGCCTGCGCGAGCGCGATTTCGTGCTGCTCGCGAGGCTCGCCGGCGCCTCGCCGCTCTATGTGGCGCTGCGCCACCTGCTGCCCAACGTGCGCAACACGTTCGTGGTGCTGCTCACGCTCGACATCGGTCTCGTGATCTTCATGGAGGCGGCGTTGAGCTTCGTGGGCCTTGGCGTGCAGCCGCCCGACCCGTCATGGGGCGGCATGCTCGCCGAAGGCCGCAATTACCTCGATACCGCCTGGTGGCTGACCGCGCTGCCAGGGCTCGCGCTCATCGCCACCGTGCTGTGTAGCAACCGGATCGGCGATGCGTTGCAGCGCGGCGAGCGTAGCCAAGGGGGCTGGAAATGAACGGCAGGACCGAGGCGGCGCCGGTGCTCGCGGTTGAAGGCCTGATCGCGCAAACCGATTCGCCGCAAGCGCCGGTGCGGCTCGTCGACGGTGTGAGCTTTTCCGTGCGCGCGGGCCGCACGCTGGCCTTGGTCGGCGAATCCGGCTCCGGGAAAAGCGTGACCTGTCTGTCGGTGCTGGGCCTGCCGCCCGCCGGCGTGCGCGTGGCGGGTGGACGCATCCTGCTGCGCGGCAGCGACCTTCGGGACAAAACGCCTGCCGAGCTTCAGGCGCTGCGCGGCCGCGAGATCGGCATGATCCTTCAGGACCCGATGAGCTCGCTCAATCCACTCCTGACGATAGGTCGGCAGCTCACCGAGATGTTCCGCTACCGCGCGAACGTCAAAAGCCATGCCGAATGCGAGGCGCGCGCGGTCGATCTGCTCCGCCGCGTGCGCATTCCGGCGCCGGGGAGCCGCTTGAGGAGCTATCCGCACCAGTTCAGCGGCGGCATGCGCCAGCGCGTGGCCATCGCCATGAATCTCGCGTGCAACCCCGGCCTGCTGATCGCCGACGAACCGACCACGGCTCTCGACATCACCGTGCGGCTCCAGGTCCTCGACCTGCTGCGCGAACTGCAGGCCGAGCGCGGCACCGCGATCGTGCTTGTCACGCACGACCTGCATCTCGTGCGCCGCTATTGCGACGACGTAGCCGTCATGTACGCCGGACGCATTGTCGAGCAGGGACCGGTCGAGGCGGTCTTCGCGCAGCCGCGCCATCCTTATACGATCGGGCTGCTCGGCGCCGTGCCGCGACTGAGGCAGCCGCAGCGGCGGCTCACTGTCATTCCGGGTCAGCCGCCGTTGCCGGGCAGCATCGCACAAGGATGCCTCTTCGCACCGCGCTGCCCGCGAGCCGACGCTGATTGCACGGCGCACTATCCCGCAACGGTCGAGACGCTACCGGGACGCGGCGTGGCCTGCTGGCATCCCGAGCCTGCATTTGCGTCGGCCGCGGCGTCGAACGCGGCTTCGATCCCTCTCGAACAGTTCCCTCTCGCTACAGCATCATGAATACACAGGCATCGCCCGTGGCGGCCATCGAGGTGACCGGGCTCGGACGCGCATTCGCCGTTCGAAGCGGTCTGCTCTCACGCACGAGAGACTTGCAGGCCGTCGTGGACGTCTCTTTCGTACTGCCCAAGGGCGGCACATTCGGGCTAGTCGGCGAGTCCGGTTCCGGCAAGTCGACGCTCGCGAAAATCGTTCTCGGCGCCGAGACCGCGAGCTGCGGCGAAGTCCGCGTCGGCGAAAGGATGTTCGGCAAGGGTGCAAGCGCCGAAGATCTGCGCTGGCGGCAACGTTCGGTGCAGGCCGTACTCCAGGACCCGTCGGCATCGCTCGATCCGCAGATGACGGTCGCGGATATCGTACTCGAACCGTTGCGTATCCAGCGCAGTGGTTTCGCGCGCGCCGCGCTCGAAGGCCGCCTCGACACACTGCTCGCCCAGGCGGGTCTGCCTGCCGGGTTCAAGCACCGACGGCCCGCCGAACTGAGCGGCGGGCAGCGCCAGCGCGTCGCCATCGCGCGCGCGCTCGCTCCCGAGCCGGAGATTCTGGTGCTGGACGAGCCGGTCTCGGCGCTTGACGTTTCGATCCAGGCGCAGGTGCTCAACCTGCTGAAAGATCTGCAGGAGACGCTGGGCCTCAGCTTTTTGCTGATCTCGCACGATCTCGCCGTCGTCGCGTACATGAGCAGCCACATCGGCGTGCTCTACCTCGGGCGTCTCATGGAGCAAGGCACGCGTGATGACATCGTCGAGCGCGCGGCGCATCCGTACACGCACGCGCTGATCGCTGCCTCCGAACCGGACGCGCTGCACGTTCAGGCCGTCGGCGGCGACATGCCTTCGCCACTCTCGCCGCCGTCCGGCTGCGTTTTTCACACGCGCTGCCCGGTTGCGCGCGAAGTGTGCCGCGTGCAGGCGCCGCCTGTGCATCAACTCTCCGCGACGCATCGCGTGACCTGCCACTTCCCGGTTGCGTCGCACCTTCCCATCCTTCCGGCCTAGAGGACGCTTCGCATGAAGGAAATCCGCATCAACGCGTTTCTGGCTTTCGCGCCGACGCACCTCTCGCCCGGTCTGTGGGCGCACCCGCGCGACCGTTCGCTCGACTACAACAGCTTGTCGGTCTGGACCGATCTTGCACGCACCGCCGAGCGCGGCGGCTACGACGCGCTCTTCTTCGCCGACGGCATCAGCCAGTACGACGTCTATGGCGGCTCCAACGCGACCGGCGTGCGGCTCGGCCTGCAGTTTCCTCGCCTCGATCCGCTGCTGCTGATTTCGGCAATGGCGATGGTGACCGAGCATCTGGGCTTCGCGGTCACGAGCAGCGTGAGCTATGAGGCGCCGTTCCTGTTCGCGCGTCGCATGTCGACGCTCGATCATCTAACGCGCGGACGCATTGGCTGGAATATCGTCACGAGCTTCGGCAAGAGCGGCTCGCGCGCGGTCGGCCAGCAAGGCGCGCGACCGCATGACGAGCGCTATGACCTCGCTGACGAGTACATGGAACTCGTCTATCGCCTGTGGGAAGAAAGCTGGGAGCATGGCGCGGCGCTGCGCCAGCGCGAGACTGTGACGTTCGCGGATCCGCAACGCGTGCATGAGATCCGCCACGAAGGCCGTTACTTCTCAATGCAGGGCACGCATTACGCCGAGCCCTCGCCGCAGCGCACCCCGCTGCTCTACCAGGCGGGCACGTCGAATCGCGGCAAGGACTTCGCGGCTCGCCATGCCGAATGCGTGTTTCTCTCCTCGCCCACCGCGCATGTGGTCGCGCGCGACGTCGCCGATGTGCGCCAGCGCACCGCCGCGCTCGGACGCGATCCCGCCTCGGTCCTGTTCTTCTCGCTCGCCACGGTTATCGTCGCGCCGACCTCCGCGCAGGCCCATGCCAAGTGGGACGACATCCAGCGTCATGTGAGTCTGGAAGGCGCGCTTGCGCTGTTCTCACGCTGGAGCGGCATCGATCTTTCGAAATACAGCCCGGACGATCCACTGCGTTACGTCAAGAGCGAAGGCATGCAGTCGGCCATCGAGGCTTTCACGGTGGCCGATCCGGAGCGCGTCTGGACCATTCGCGAGTTGGCGATCTTCAACGCGATTGGCGGCAAGGGGCCCGTGTTCATCGGCTCGCCGGCAGAGGTGGCAGACGCGCTCGAAAACTGGAAAGCGCAAACGGGCGTGGACGGCTTCAATCTGAGCCATGCGTTGCTGCCCGGCACGCATGAGGATTTCGTCGATCTCGTGGTGCCGGAACTGCGCCGGCGTGGCGTCTATAAGGAGGCGTACCGGCCCGGCACCCTGCGCGAAAAACTTTACGGCGACGGCGCCGCGCTCATCGCGCCTCCGCATCCCGCAGCGCTTCATCGCGCAGCCCATTCGCGCGACGCCCAGGCGGGCCCGCAAATCGAGACCGCACCCCATGTCTGAAACCGACCAACCGTCCATCGCCGTGCAGCCGCTCACGCGCCATATCGGTGCGCTGATCGACGGCATCGACCTGACCCGTCCGCTTGGCGCGACGCAAGTGGCCGAACTGCGCCGGGCGCTGCTTGCCCACCAGGTCATCTTTTTTCGCAATCAGCCGATCAGTCTCGATCAGCATCTCGCGCTCGGCCGCCATTTCGGATCCCTGCACGTGCATCCGAACAGTCCCGGCCCCGAGGGCTATCCGGAGATTCTCCAGATTCACGCGGACGAGAATACGCGCCCCATAGCTGGCGACCGCTGGCATTCGGACGTGTCGTGCGATGTGGAACCGCCCATGGGCAGCATCCTCCATCTGCACACGCTTCCGTCACACGGGGGCGACACGCTCTTTTCGAGCGCCTATGCGGTGTACGAATCGCTCTCGCCGGGATTTCGGCGCTATCTGGAAGGGCTGAGCGCCACGCACGACGGCGAGCCGACCTACCGGCAGCGCAACCGTCTGCGCGGCATCGACGATACCGGCCGGCGCTTCCCGAAAGCTTCGCATCCGGTCGTGCGCACGCATCCCGAGACCGGCCGCAAAGGGGTCTTCGTCAACGCGAACTTCACGACGCATATCGACAACGTGCCGGCCGCCGAAAGCGAAGGCATCCTGCGCCTGCTCTTCGAGCGCTTCGCCGCGCCCGAATATCAGGTGCGCTGGCGCTGGGAACCGCATTCGATCGCCTTCTGGGACAACCGCGCGTGCCAGCATCTGGCCGTGTGGGACTACTACCCCGAGGTGCGCTCCGGATACCGCGTGACGATCAGCGGAGACAAGCCCTACCTATGAGTTGCGCAGACCATCACCACAAGAAGCAAATACGCATCAACGCGTTCGCGCTGCACAGCCCCGTGCATCATTCGCCGGGCATGTGGCGGCATCCGCGCGACCGCTCACTGCACTACAACACACTCGACTACTGGGTCGACCTCGCGAAGACACTGGAACGCGGCCTCGTCGATTCGCTTTTCATGGCCGACAGCATCGGCGTGAACGACGTATATGGCGGCAGCGTCGACACCGCTCTGCGGCACGGCGCGCAGGTGCCCAAGCAGGATCCGGTCATGTCGCTTTCGGCGATGGCTTACGTCACGCGCGATCTCGGTCTGTGCGTCACCAGCAACGCCAATCACGAGCCGCCTTATGTTTTCGCGCGACGCATGTCGACGCTCGATCATCTGACGCGCGGACGGATCGGCTGGAACATCGTCACCGGTTTCGCGCAAAGCAGCGTGAAGGTGCTCGGCAAGAACGGGATCGCCTCGCGCGACGAACGCTACGACATCGCCGACGAATACATGGACGTCGTCTACAAGCTCTGGGAAAGTAGCTGGGAAGATGACGCGCCGGTGCGCGACACGGCCACAGGCGTTTTTGTCGATCCGTCCAAGGTGCATCGCGTCGATCATGAGGGCCGCTATTTCAAGGTTCACGGCATCCATATGACCGAGCCTTCGCCACAGCGAACACCGGTGCTGTTCCAGGCGGGGTCGTCGGCGCGCGGTCAGCGCTTTGCCGGGCGGCACGCCGAGGGCATTTATCTCAGCGGGCCAAGCAAGAAAGTACTGACACCCGTCGTAAGCGCCACGCGCGCCGAGGCCGTGAAGGCAGGACGCGCGGCACACGACCTCAGGTTCTACACGATGGCGACCATCATCACGGGCCGTACCTCGCGCGAGGCACGCGACAAGTACGAGGACTACCGTCGCTTCGTGACACCCGAAGCAGCGCTCGCGATGTTTTCGGGATGGACCGGCATCGACTTCTCGAGCTGGGACCCGGACGAGCCGATCCGCTACATGCAGCTCGATGCGGGCACGTCCTCGGCGCTCGAGGGTTTCACGCGCCTCGATCCGGAGCGCGTCTGGACCGTGCGCGAGCTTGCGTTGCACAACGCGATCGGCGGGCGCGGGCCTGTCTTCATCGGCGCACCTGGCGAAGTGGCCGATGCGCTCGAAGAATGGGTGGACGAAACCGGCATCGACGGCTTCAACCTGAGCTATACCGTCACGCCCGAGGCGTACGAAGATTTCGCAGATCTCATCGTACCCGAGCTGCAGGAGCGCGGACGCTACAAGACGCGCTACGAGCCCGGCACGCTGCGCGAAAAGCTCGGCGGCGACAGCAGCCGGCTCAACGACCGACACCCAGGCGCCGCCTTCCGCCGTGCGCCGTACTCCCTTCAGGAACGCTGACCATGAGTAGCACCACCCTGCACGCATCTGCCTCCACCAGCCGTCTGCGCGACGCACTCGCTGCGCTACCCGCGCTGGCCGAGGAAATCGGCGTCGACGCGGCTCAACGCGAAGTCCGCCGTGAGCTCCCGTTCGCGGCCTTCGATGCATTCCGTCGCTCCGGCCTCGGTTCCCTGCGCATTCCCGCGGAGCGCGGCGGGCTCGGCGGCTCGCTCGAAGACGCAATCCACGTGGTCACGACACTGGCCGCCGCAGAATCGAACGTCGCGCATGCGCTGCGCGTGCATTTCGACGTGGTCGAGTCGATGCGGCTCGCACCGCACACGCCGTTCCACGACCGCCAGATCCGCCGGATCGTCGAAGGTGCGCTGTATGGTGGCGCGTCGGGCGAACAGGGCACCGCGCGCGCGGGCCAGATCGAGACCGTCCTGCGCCGCAAGGGCGATCACTTCCGCGTGTCGGGCAAAAAGTACTACACGACCGGCACTGCCTACGCCGACTTCGTACGGACCAATCTGGTGGACGAGCGCGGCAACGGCGTCACCGCGATCATCCCGGTGCGCTCCGAGGGATTGGCCGTGCTCGACGACTGGGACGGCATGGGTCAGCGCATGACGGCGAGCGGCAGCGTGGTGTTCGAAGACGTGCGGGTCGAGCCCGCCGAAGTCGTCGAGAAGGGCTATCCGTCGCTGATCGGCCGGCATGGCGGCGCTTATCGTCAGCTGCATCTCGTGGCGGTGGCGGCGGGGATCGTCCGCAATATTGTCGCCGATGCCCGTGCATACGTGACGGCGCATGGTCGCCCGGTCTTGCACACGACTGCGCCCAGTGCTCGCGAGGACGTATTCATCCAGCAGGTGGTGGGCGAACTTTCCGCACTGAGCCACAGCATCGACGCGCTCGTTCGCGACAACGCGCGCACGCTCGGGCGGTCATCCGATGCGATCCTGCACGCCGATCCGGCTGCGGACGAACTCGTTCTGGAAAGCGCGCTCGCAACCGCGCGTACCCAGATCGTGGTCGGGCGACTCGCACTCCAGGCGGGAGAGCGACTCTTCGATGCAGGCGGCGCTTCGGCCACCTCGCGGAAATACAATTTCGACCGGCACTGGCGCAATCTGCGCACGATCTTCAGCCACAATCCGCTCAGCCACAAGGCGAAGGTGATTGGCGACTATGTGCTGAACGGCGTCAAAACGCACCTTGTCGAAGGACGGACGTTCTAGCGAAGCGTCTCAGTTGGGCAGCGCGGATTCGCCGGGCGGAGCCAGCGGTTTTTGTAACCTCGCATCCTGCTGCGCGAGCAGTTCCGCCGCCGTCAAGCCAAACGCACGCGCCAGCCTGTCTATCGTATCAAGCGATGCGACAACGGTGCCCCGTTCGACTTCGCTGACGTATGAGCGACTCAACCCCGCCAATTCTGCGAGCTGCTCCTGGGACCATGCACGCGCCGCGCGCAGATCCCGCACTGCGAGGCCAAACTCTTTTACAAGGGTCCTCACGGCGAAACCCTTGTCGTACTGACCGCCTCGGCCGATTTCACCCCGGAGCCGTTCACGCTATAGAAGAAATTCTGCAATGTTTAGTAGGACATGGAATTCGCGATGGGAAAGACCACGCGAATAACCCGACAGCGATTGCGCCGAAAATTCGACAACCGCCGGGTTAGGCCGCAACCAGCCCCCGTTCCTTGAGCCACTCGGGATTGAAAAGACGGGCACGGTAAAGCTCACCGCGGTCGCACAGCAGTGTGACGATCGTATGGCCCGGGCCCATTTCGCGGGCAAGCATGACGGCGGCCGCCACGTTGATACCCGTCGAGCCGCCCACGTAGAGGCCTTCTTCCCGCAGCAACCGGTAGACCATCGTGACGCAGGACTGGTCATCGATCCGGCAGGCGTCGTCGATCGGCGTGCCCTCGAGATTTGCAGTGACGCGGCTGGAGCCGATTCCCTCGGTAATCGAACTGCCTTCCACCTGGATTTCGCCCGTCTTCACGAAGCTGTACAAGCCGCTGCCGTGCGGGTCCGCCAGAACGATCCGCACGGCAGGGTTCTTTTCCTTGAGGAAGCGTGCCACTCCGGCGAGCGTACCGCCCGTGCCTGTGGCACAGACGAACGCATCGACCGTGCCGGCGGTATCCCGCCATACTTCAGGCCCCGTCGTCTCGTAGTGCGCCTTGCGGTTGGCGAGGTTATCGAACTGATTCGCCCAGATCGCGCCGTCGAGTTCTTCAGCGAGCCTCCCGGCGATCTTCTGGTAATTGTTCGGATCTTTGTACGGGGCAGCCGGCACCGCGCGAACCTCGGCGCCCAGCACGCGCAAGAGCTCCATTTTCGCGGGTGACTGCGTGTCCGGAATGACGATCACGCAGCGATAGCCGCGCGCCGCGCAGATATGGGCAAGGCCGATGCCGGTATTGCCAGCCGTGCCCTCGACAACGGTGCCTCCTGGCCCGAGTTCGCCCCGCTGCTCGGCGTCCTCGATGATGGAGAGCGCCGCGCGGTCCTTGACCGAACCGCCGGGATTCATGAACTCCGCCTTGCCGAGAATCTCGCAGCCGGTCTCCTCGCTGAGCCGCGCGAGCCTGATGAGCGGCGTGCCACCGACGCACCCGACAAAACCGTTACAGACGCGCATGGCTTCCCTCCCAACTCCGCACCTGATAACACACCCCTACCACACAGGAAGGATAGACGATGACCCCATGCCCTTCCCAGGGCGTTTCGTTTCGTTCCGCGTGCGCGCCGCCCGCAGTCTTGACAGTTTCACAGATCTTCGGTCAACCACGCTCAATCGGCGCCGGCTCATACGCATGCGCAACCGCTCGCAGGGCAGCGTCAAGATCCACGGCGAAACGCAATTGATCGAGCGCCCGCCCAAACGCCACGACGTTCGAGCGGACCGAATCCGCGTTCGCGTTCAGACCGGTGTGATTGAGACGCACGATGTGCCCAGCGACGTCGCCGACCCCGGGCGCGAGTTCTCCACCGTAACGCAAAGCTTGTGCGATCAGTTCCTGACCGTCGACGCCACGCGGCACCGGGGCCGACGTGACAAGCGCTGAAGCGGCGTCGTCGCGCGCGATCCACGGCGATACGCCGAGCGCCCGCAGCGCCGACCGAGTCGCGCGCGAGGCCTGCTGATGACGTTCGATCACGCGCTCAATGCCCTCGGCTTCGATACGGTCGAGCGCCGCTTCCAGGGCCCAGAATTCCAGCGCCGACGGTGTCCCCGGCAACCCGGGCCGTCCACGGTCCAGCCAATCTCGTTTGAGCGCCGCCAAGGATAGACTCGAAGGCGCAAAGTCGGGCGTCTTTGCGATGTGGTCCAGGGCGCGTTGACCGAGTACGACAGCCGACACACCGGCTGGACCTGCTAGCGCCTTTTGCGGGCCGATTACCGCGATATCGATTCCGAGTCCATCCACGTCGATGACATGCCCACCGATTGACGCGACGGCATCGACGGCGAAAAGAGCATGACGCGATTTGGCGAGCGCAGCCAATTGCGCGAGCGGATTCAATGCGCCGCTGGACGACTCCGCGTGAACAGCCGCTACGATATCGACATGCTCCAGCGTCTCAAGGCAGTTCGCGACGGCGGATGACTCGACGGGTTGTCCCATTGTCGCCGCCACATCGTGAACGATCGCCCCGCCCCGCCGTAACCAGCCGCCAAACCATCTGCCGTAGGGACTCGTCACGACATTGACGGCTACGATCCCCTGCCTCGCGATACTTGCGGCAACGGCTTCGAGCGCGAGCACCGCCTCGGCCTGAACGAACAGGACGTCGGCAGACGTCTTCAGCAAGCGTTTGATGCGCTCGGCCAGCAGCGCATAGCCATGATCCGGATAACGAGGCACATCTACGAGCCAATACCGATCGAATGTTTGCATTGCTTGAATTCCGCGCTAAAAGGATGGCTTCTCTTATCGGTTCCCAGCGCCCGTCAAGATCACCCATCTCCGACAGGTGGAGAGGAACAGTCTACGTATATCGGGTTGCCAGTGACGCTCCAGTTACGATCGCTTTGGGACAATTTCAGTTAGTTTCCAGCCATACAGGCGAAGTCTGCACAAAGTCAAATCGTGTACATCTCCATCGTGGATCTGATCCATCACGGTCTCCCAGCACGTGACCCAATAACCACGGCTCGGCGCACACTCCGGAAGTGCTCGCATGCGACCCCGGCGGCAGCACGGGAATATGCTTTCAACGAATTGTTCTTTTGAGCGGCGTGGTGCATGCCCTTAGCATGCTTAGGTCGAACTTACCATCATGGCATCGGAATGTCCGCGCAAACAGACAAGGTCGTTCACTGGCTGCTATCGAGCCTGGAACCTAGAAGCGAACTCTTTCATGTCGGGCAGTATTGTGGCGACTGGCAAGCGTCGACCGCCGGTCGTGCGAAGGCCAGCTTTCATATCGTCCTGCACGGTTCGATGTGGCTTCACTTCGCTGATGGTCGCGAGAGCATTCCGGTATCCGAAGGTGAAGCGGTCTTTCTGCTGCGCGATGTACCGCACTGGCTCTCGCCCGACCCGATCAATCCGAAGGTCGGGACCGTCGCAGGCGATCAGCCGATCGAGCGCCGCGGGACAATGCAGCCGCTCGACGAGTCAATAAGCGGTAGCGTCGGGCTGGCCTGCGGCTTCGTCGAATTCCAGTCAGTAGTCTCGCGCGCCATAGTCTCGCTTTTCCCGGAAATTCTGATCGTGCAGCACGGCGACGACGCCTATCGGGGTATCCACGGCCTGTTCGATCTCATTCGCGCCGAAGGTCAGCGCGGCATCGACGAGCCCTCGCCGCTGATCGACCGGCTCGTCGAACTGCTGCTGTTCTACGCGGTGCGGGACGCCGCGCATCACGACACCGTCACTAGTGGACTCGCGGCCCTCATGCAGCGGACAGGCTTCAGCACGCTCGTTGCCACGATTATCGAATCTCCCGGCGACGCCTGGACGACAGACTCAATGGCTGCGTTCGCCAATATGTCGCGCACGGCCTTCTACAAGCACTTTAGCGAAGCGTCGGGGCATCCGCCGATGCAGTTCGTCACTCTGATTCGCATGCGTCTCGCGGCAGATCTGTTGCAGCAGGGCTTGCCGATCTCGCGCGCCGGCGAAATGGTCGGCTACCAGTCCGAATCAGCGTTTGCCCACGCCTTCAAACGCACGATGGGCACGCAGCCCGGCGCATGGCGTCGGCAGCGCGACGGCTTGTCGCAGTCGGTCGCTCGCCTGCACTAGCGGAACTCGAACGCCCCGTTTCTCGGGACAAACGCACAGGAATCGCGAACGCTCGCGCATTGTCCGTGACCGGGGCAGCCTCGACAATGATCTCACTGCTTCTCCTGGAGAAACCTGTGAGCCGTCTTCCCCTGCAAACCGTTGAAAGTGCCCCCGGTGCAAGTCAGCCATTCCTCGAAAAGTCGCTGCGCGCGAATGGCTTCCTGCCAAACCTGGTTCGCTCGCTCGCGAATGCGCCGGTCGCCCTCGAAACCTATCTGACCGTCTCCGAAATCAACAGCCGTTCGGGTCTAACATTCGCCGAACGCGAAGCAGTCCAGATCACCGCAGCCGCCATTCATGGTTGCAGCTTCTGCGTGGCCGGGCACACCGCCGCGGCGCTGAAAAAAGCCAACGTCGATCGTGCCGACGTCGACGCGCTGCGCGACGGCAAGCCGATCACGGATGCACGGCTGGCCGCCGTGGCCGGTTTAACGCGCGCAGTGATCGCCACGCGCGGTGCAGTTGCTGATGACGCGCTTTCAGCATTCCTCGCAGCCGGCTTCACCGAAGCGAATGCCCTTGAGGTCGTGCTCGGAGTAAGTCTCGCGACGCTGTGCAATTTCGCGAACAATCTTGCACGCAATGAACTCAACCCCGAACTGGCGGCTTACAGATGGGAACCTCAGACACAGGCCGCTTAATAGCGCCAGCCCTCGACGCATCGCTCGTCGACTGGCTCGACTCGCATGCCACGCGACTCGACACGGGCACTGACCTGAACGCTGATGTCGTGCCGCGCCTCGCGTCCGCCGGGCTGTTCCGGATCGGCGTGCCGGCTACGCTCGGTGGTTCGGGTGGAACGACGATGGACGCCATCGCAAGCATCGCCGCAGTGGCAGAGCACTCGTTGACCGCTGCGTTCGTTTTCTGGGGGCAGCGGAGTTTCATCGAGTATCTGCTGCAAAGCCCCAATGCCGACCTGCGCAGGCGTTTGTTGTCGCCGCTGCTCGACGGCACGCTTGCAGGTGCGAGCGGCCTGTCGAACGCGATGAAGTACCTGTCCGGGATTGAATCGCTTCAGATCGAAGCGGCGCAGGACACCCATACCGCCAGGAACTGGCGGCTAACGGGCAAGATGGCCTGGGTGACAAACCTGCGGGCCGAGCAGTTCGTCGTGGCCGCAGCCGTGTCGTATCGCGATGGTCGCCCTTCCGCGATTTTCGCCATCCCGAACGACGCGCCCGGCTTCACGCGCAGCGCGGATCTCGACCTGATTGCGCTGCGTGGCAGCAACACGGCCGCATTGCTCCTCGAGAATGT
The DNA here is from genome assembly GCF_040948765.1 of Paraburkholderia sp. BR10923. NCBI lineage: Bacteria > Pseudomonadati > Pseudomonadota > Betaproteobacteria > Burkholderiales > Burkholderiaceae > Paraburkholderia > Paraburkholderia sp. BR10923. The sequence goes on from NZ_JBFPKO010000011.1 coordinate 156,748, forward strand.
GCCGAGCAGTGCCGACTGGCTGATCCACCCGGACGCACAGGAATTCCTGCCAGCGGTTCGTGCCGCATTCCTTGGATTGCAGTGCGGTCTCTCGATCGGACTCGCGCGGCGCTCGCTTGCCGAGGCGCGGCGCGCGGCGGAAACGACACGCAGCATTCTCGGACCAGAGGTGCAAGCGTGCGTAGAGGGGCTGACAACCGCATGTAGCCTTCTCTCGTCTGGCATCGCTGATGGAAGTCTTCGGGCGCGACCGAACCGGCTGTTCGAGCTGCGCATCGAGATTGCCGCGTTGGTGGCAAACGCGGTGAACCTCGAACTGGAGGCGAGCGGCGGGCGCGGATATTTGCGCGATGCCGGACTCGGCTTTGATCGCCGGTGGCGCGAAGCGGCGTTTATTCCGATCGTCACGCCGAGCGTAGTCCAGTTGAAGGCTCAGCTTGCCAGGCAGGCACGGAGTATCGCAGCGTGACGCGCCCGACGCTTCACGCGCAGGCGCTAACGCTCGGCTATGGCCAGCCGGGTCGGACGGAGGTGCTGGCCGGCGTTTCGCTCTCTATCGAGACGGGGGAAGTGGTCGCGCTTCTCGGGCCGAGCGGCTCAGGCAAGTCGACGCTGTTAAGGGCGCTCGCAGGCCTCGTGCGCCCATCGTCGGGCTCGGTGTCGGTCGAGGGCGCGTTGCTCAATGGCCCGCATCCCAAGGTCGCGCTCGCGTTTCAGGACCCCTGTCTGCTGCCGTGGCTTTCGGCCGGGAAGAATGTCGGTTTCGGGCTCACGTTCGCGCACCAGGATCGCCTGACGCGACTCGAACGCGCGGAGCGCGTCCGCTCCGCGCTGCACGCGGTCGGCCTGGAATACGCCGCGGCGCTCCGACCGTCGCAACTCTCCGGTGGCATGGCGCAGCGCGTCGCACTCGCGCGTGCGCTTGCGCGTCAGCCTCGCGTCCTGCTGCTCGACGAGCCCTTCTCCGCGCTCGATGAGGTGACGCGTGCGGCGATGCAACAGTTGCTGGTGCGGCTCGTCTCGACGCTCCGATGCGCGACCGCGCTTGTGACCCACGATATCGACGAGGCGCTGCTCGTGGCCGATCGCATTCTGCTGCTCGGATCGCACGGCCGCTTTGTCGGTACATGGCACGTCAATGTCCCGCATCCGCGCGACGAATTTGTCGGTGAACTCGGCGCGATGCGCATCGACATCCTGAGATCTCTGCGCGCCGACATGATGCGCCCCCGCGCATCCAACAGCTATCCCCTGACCTGACTGCCGACCCATGTGCCAAATACCCATGTCCCGCCGCGAATGGCTGAAGCTTGCGGCGCTATTCACCGCCACGGGCGCAGCGCCCCTGCTCCCCAGTCTGAGCGCGCGAGCCGCGACGGAGCCTGACGCGCCCGTTCGCATCGGCTATCTGCCGATCACCGATGCTGCGCCACTGCTGGTCGCGCACAATAACGGTTACTTCGAGTCCGAGGGACTTGCGGTCGAGCAGCCGAAGCTCTTGCGCAGTTGGGCGCAACTGGTCGAGGCATTCCTCTCCGGCCAGGTCAACGTCGTGCATCTGCTCGCACCGATGACCGTATGGGCGCGATACGGCAGCCGTGCGCCGGCGAAGGTCGTCGCGTGGAACCATGTCAACGGTTCGGGGTTGACGGTCGCGCCCGAGGTCAATTCGCTGCACGATCTCGGTGGCAAGACCGTTGCGATCCCCTTCTGGTACTCCATTCACAACGTCGTGCTGCAGGACATGCTGCGTCAGCAGGGTCTCACGCCGGTTCTCAAGCGCAGCGGCGCGCCCGCTGCGAACGAGGTCAATCTCGTGGTCATGGCGCCGTCCGACATGCCGCCCGCGCTCGCGTCGCGTCAGCTCGCCGGATACGTCGTCGCCGAGCCGTTCAACGCGACGGCGGAACTGCTGAAAATTGGCAAGATACTTCGCTTCACGGGCGATGTCTGGAAGAACCACGCGTGCTGCGTCGTGTTCATGCATGAAGCCGACCTGACGCAACGCCCCGGCTGGTCGCAGAAGGTCGTCAACGCGATCGTGAAGGCGCAATTGTGGGCACGCACTCGTCCGCAGGAAACCGCGCAATTGCTCTCGAAGGACGGTACGCACCGTTACACGCCGCATACGCTTGCGGCACTGGACCGCGTGTTGGTCCCGTCGACGACGCTCGATGACACCTATCGGGCAAGTGGCGCAATCCGCCATGTCGACTGGCATGAGAAACGGATCGACTTCCAGCCGTATCCGTTTCCAAGCTACACCGAGGCGCTCGTTCGTCGCCTGAAGAACACGGTCGTCGACGGTGACAGCAGGTTCCTTTCGTCGCTCGACCCCACGTTCGCGGCGAACGATCTTGTCGACGACCGGTTCGTGCGCAGAAGCATCGAGCTGGCCGGTGGCCTCTCCGCATTCGGGCTCCAGGATGCATTCAACCGCGAGGAGACCATCATTGTCTGACGCGATTTCCGGCATCGATCGCAGCGCCCCCGCACGCGGAACGGCACCCAGGCGCGACACGGGTCGCGCCGTGACTTCTCGCGCAGTCTGGCTCGGTGCCGCAGGCCTCGCCGCGACGCTCGTCATCTGGTGGGTCGCGACTCACGCGATGACCGGGCCCGGCTCGCTTGGCCGACAGTTTGCGCCGGATAGCGCGTTTGCGAGCCTGCCGTCGCTGTTCTCGGAGGACCACCTGGCCGAGCACGCGCTCGTCAGTCTGCGGCGCGTCGGCACTGGACTCGGGCTGGCCCTGTTGGTAGGAGTCCCGCTCGGGATTCTGATCGGCCGCGTGCAATCGCTCGAGCATACGCTGTCGCCGACTTTCCAGTTTTTGCGCATGGTGTCGCCGCTGTCATGGATGCCGCTCGCGGTGATGTCATTCGGTATCGGAGACCGCGCAATCTATTTCCTGCTGGGTTTCGCCGCCTTGTGGCCGGTTCTGATGAGCACGGCCGCTGGCGTCGCGCAGATCGACCGGCGGTGGCTGCGGCTCGGCGAAAGTCTGGCCGCGACGCGCAGCGAACTGCTGCTGCACATCATCCTGCCCGCGATCGCCGGTCCACTTCTCAATGGCATCCGGCTCGCGATTGGCATTCTATGGATCGTACTCGTGCCGGCCGAGATGCTTGGCGTCAGCGCCGGACTCGGCTACCTGATCCTCGATACGCGGGACCGGCTCGCCTATTCCGAGCTAACCGCGGTCATTCTCGTGATCGGTGCGCTCGGCTTCGCGCTCGACGGCATCGCCCGGCTTCTGGCGCGAGCACTGCTCAGATCAGATCGGTAGCGTTTCCGCATTCGCGTGCAGTCCTGCGCCAAGTGCAATCTATGGATATATCAAATACTTCTATGGCCCCCCGTTTTTCGGGCCGTATCTGAACATCGGCCTCGGGCGACGGCGCCAGCGCCCAGGCAATCGCCACGCGCTGCTGCTGTCCGCCCGACAGCGTGGCGGGCCACGCATCGGCCTTGTGTGCGATGCCAACTTTCGTCAGCAGCGCGCTGGCCCGAGTTTCAGCCACTTGATCAGCACTCCGGCACGCAAGCCGAAACAACATCCGCCCCAGCGATCATCCTCGCTATGGAACGTCCTCAAGCCGCTCTGCGACACGCATCCGTCCGGTCCAGCGCCACCTCGTGGAAACAGAAAAGCACGGCCGCGCATATCCATAGCTGCAATGCTTCCTTGTTCTTAGGAGATGCGTCGACAAGAATTAGCACTCCACGACCACGCCGCGCTGCGCATCGTCCCGATCCATGGCTAATCGAATCCCACGAAACTTTCTGCGTACGCTCTCCCTGGTGAAATCCGCATTGCTCGCCGCCGCACTGGCATTCACGGTGTCCCAGGCGCACGCAGACAAACCTGCAGTGATCCGCATCGGCGTCGCGCAGCAGGGCGCAGGCGACCCACCGACCTTCGGCGGCTCGCCCGCCGCCACCGTGCAGCAGCTTCAACTGCTCGAAAAAGAATTCGCCGCCGACGGCATGAAGGTCGAATGGCTGTTCTTCAAGGGCGCGGGCCCCGCGGTCAACGAAGCGATCGCCGACAAGTCGCTCGACTTCGCGTTTCAGGGCGATCTGCCGTCCGTGCTCGGCCGCGCGAACGGATTAAAGACGCGCATCCTGCTCGAATCGGGTGTGCGTGTCGGCGTGAAGTTCGCCGTGCCGCCCGACTCGCCCGTGCAGAACATCAAGGATCTGAAGGGTCGCCGTGTGTCGATTTTTCGCGGCACCAACTTGCAGCTCGTCGCCGACAACGTGCTCGCCGCCAACCAGCTCGACGAGCGCGATCTGCGCGTGATCAATCTGGATTCGGCCAGCTCGCTCGCGGCGCTGTCGTCCAAAGGTATCGACGCGTCGGTCAACGACTATCACGTCTACAAGCTGCGCGACCAGGGTCTCGCGAAGATCGTCTACGAATCGCAGACGGCCGGTCCGCAGTTCACGCGGCAATCGCACCTGCTCGTGCTCGATGATTTCGACCGCGCGCATCCCGACATCGTGCAACGCGTCGTCAACGTGTTCGTCAAAGGCGCGCAATGGTCGTCCGATGAAGCGAACCGCGACGCGCTGTTCAAGCTCTGGGCGAAGAGCGGCGTCAGCTACGCCTCGTGGCAGGCCGAGTTCGCGAACCAGCCACTGAAGTCGCGCAACTCGCCGCTCATCGATCCGTTCATCGTCGCACGCTACAAGGCCGTGGCCGGCGATGCGCTGAAGCTCAAGCTGATCCGCCAGCCCGTCGACGTCGACGGCTGGTTCGAGCCGCGCTATCTCGACAACGCGTTGCACAGCCAGTCGCTCGACCACTACTGGACGCGCTACGACGCGCAAGGCAACCCCCTCGGCTGACCGGAGATCGACGATGAGCAAGGTGCTTGGCGAATGGTCCCCGGCCGCGGCGCACGCACCGGCGCGCATGGCGAATGAAGCGAAGGCGAAGGCGAAGGCGACGCCGAAGGCCAATCTTCAGCGGCGTGCGCGGGCCTTCGGTTGGCATCTCGCGCCTTGGCTGCTGCCCGCCGCGCTGTTCGCGCTGTGGAGCCTCGGTTGCGAACGTGGGTGGATCGCGCCGCAAATCCTGCCGCCGCCGCAGATGGTGTTCGACACGCTGTGCGACCTCGCGCGCAGCGGCGACCTTGCGCACCATACGTTCGTGAGCCTGCAGCGCGTGCTGCTGGGTTTCGGCGCAGGCACGCTGGCTGGTTTCGTCATCGGCGCGGCGCTCGGTCTATCGCGGACCATTGAATCGTATGTTTTGCCGGGCTTCAATGCGCTCGTGCAGATTCCCGTGCTCGGCTGGCTGCCGTTCCTGCTGCTGCTCGTCGGTGTCGGCGAGCCGCTCAAGTACATTCTGATCGCGCATGCGTCGCTCGTGCCCGTCACGCTGAGCACGATGCAGGGCTTTCGCCAGACGCCCGCCGCACTCGACGAAGTCGCGCGCGTGTTCGGCTATGGCCGCTGGCAGCGCATCGCCTACGTGGTGCTACCCGCCGCCGTGCCGACGCTCGCCACCGGCGTGCGGCTCGCCTTCACGAAAGCGTGGCTCGCGCTGGTCGTCGTCGAACTGGTGGCGTCCTCGGAAGGGCTCGGCTATCTGATCGTCAATGGGCGCCAGCTCTTTCAACTCGACCTGGTCATGGCGTCCGTCGTGATCGTCGGCGCGATCGGCTTTGCGATCAACCGTCTGCTCGATGCGTTCGAAGCACGGCTGCGGCGCGGCCAACCTTCGGCGTTTCGCGAGTAGGCGCTTCGTTTCGGGACTCTGTCATGTCACTCACTGCTGCTTCCGAGGCGCTGCGCCGCTTCTTCGAGCCACGGCGAAGCGCTCCGCCGCCATGCAGTTGCGAAGCCCCTGCCCGGCCGACTCGCGTGGCAGCGCTCAGGAGCCGTCTGAGCGCCTTCAACTGGCGCGGGCTCGTCCTGCCGCTCGCAGTGTTCGCGCTGTGGTGGCTCGCCTCGGCGTTGCACCTCGTCAAGAGCGGCCTGCTGGTGAGCCCCGCCGAGGTCGCGCATACCTCGTGGCAGCAGATCGAGAGCGGCGCGTTGCTGCGCGCGCTGTCGGCTTCTTTGGCGCGCGAGGCTAGCGGCTTCGTGATCGGCACCGCAGGCGGCCTCGTGCTCGGTTCGGCGCTCGGGCTCTCGCGCGTCGCAGCGCGACTGATCGGACCGACGTTCGATACGTTCAAGCAGATCTCGCTGTTCGCGTGGATCCCATTGATCTCCGTCTGGTTCGGCCTCGGCGACATGGCGAAAGTCGTGTTCCTGTCGCTCGCGGCGCTGCTGCCCGTCGCGGCCCATACCTGTGACGGCATACACGCGGTGCCGCGTCGCTATGTCGAGGTTGCGCGCGCGTTGCGCTACTCGCGCATCCAGCTGATCCTCTACGTGATCCTGCCCGCCGCGTTGCCGACGATTTTCACCGGTCTCTATCTGGGGCTCATCTATTCGTGGCTCGCGACTCTCGGCGCCGAATATCTGCTCGTCGCGGGCAGCGGCATCGGCAATACGCTGATCGACGGCAGCGAGCAGTTCAGGATGGATCTCGTGCTGTTCGGCGTCGGCGTCGTCGGACTGACGGGCTGGGCGCTCAATGCGCTCGCCCGCGGCCTCGAGCGGCGCGTGATGGCGCGCCGCAGCGGTGCGCCGAGGGAACGCGCGGTCGCTTGAGGCGGCTCATCAGTCAAGCGGCTCATTAACAGGAAGCGAACTCATGACCACCACGGTTTCCGAAGGCATCCGCATTCGCAGTGTCAGCAAACGTTATGCGCGCCAACGCGATGCGGACGACGACCTGCTGGTGCTCGACGATATCTCACTCGACATCGCGGCCGGCGAATTCATCAGCGTGCTCGGCGCCAGCGGCTGCGGCAAGTCCACCCTGCTACGGCTCGTCGCCGGACTCGACGCCGACTATCGCGGCGAGATCAGCGTCGACGGCGAGCGCGTGCGTGATACGTCGCTCGAACGTGGCATCGTGTTTCAGGATCACCGGCTGTTTCCGTGGCTCACGGCATCGCAGAACATTCTCGCCGCACTGCGCAACGCGCCGCTGTCGCCGCAGCACAAGCGCGACGCGGTGGCCGAGCACGTCGCGCTCGTCGGCCTCCAAGGCTTCGAGAACGCGTATCCGCATGAGCTCTCGGGCGGCATGGCGCAGCGCGTGGCGATCGCGCGCGGACTCGTGAATCGCCCGCGCGTGCTATTGCTCGACGAACCGTTCGGCGCGCTCGACGCCCTCACGCGCGCGCGTCTCCAAAACGAGCTGCAACGGATCTGGGAAAGCGAACGCATCACGATGATACTCGTCACGCACGACGTCGACGAAGCGATCCATCTCGGCGATCGCGTAGTGACGATGGCGCCGCGCCCTGGCCGCATCAAGCGCGTTACGCATGTCGGCGTGCCGCGGCCGCGCGATCGCAGTGACCCGCGTTTCGTGCAATTGCGCGAGCAGATCCTCGCGGATTTCTCCGAACGCACCGAAAACGCCGGCTGACGTCCGCACCGATCGAGACCATCTTTCCTCGAAGTCCATCACAAGGAGCGAGCAGTGAGCGCAGCATCACATCACAAACGACAGATGAGCCTCGGTGCCTTCCTGATGGAGACGGGCCATCACATCGCCGCGTGGCGTCATCCCGACACGCATGCGGCGGGTGGCCTCGACTTCGCGCACTACGCGCAGCTCGCACGCATTGCCGAGCGGGCGAAGTTCGACGCCATCTTTTTCGCGGACAGCGTCAGCGTGAGAGACACACATCTGCCGTCGCTTTCTCGCACCGCCCGCGCCGATCACTTCGAGCCGCTGACGCTGCTGTCCGCGCTGTCGGTCGTGACGGATCGCATCGGGCTGATCGCGACCGTGTCGACGAGCTTCAACGAGCCCTACAACGTCGCGCGCAAATTTGCGTCGCTCGATCATCTGAGCGGCGGCCGTTCCGGATGGAACCTCGTCACGTCGAGCACGGAAACAGAAGCGCACAACTTCAGCCGCGACAAACACCTCGATCACGCAGTGCGCTACGAGCGCGCGAAGGAGTTCTACGACGTGGTCGCGGGCCTATGGGACAGCTGGGAAGACGATGCGTTCGTGCGCGACAAGGCGAGCGGCATCTATTTCGATGCCGACAAGCTGCACGTGCTCGGCCATCGCGGCAAGCACTTCAGTGTGCGCGGACCGTTGAACGTCGCGCGTTCTCCGCAGGGCTGGCCGGTCGTCGTGCAGGCGGGCGCATCGGAAGCCGGGCGCGAGCTGGCCGCGCAAACGGCCGAGGTGATCTTCGTCGCGCATCAGACGCTCGACGAAGCGCAGCAGTTCTATCGCGACGTCAAAGGACGGCTCGCGCGCTACGGACGCTCGCCCCAGCACCTGAAGATCATGCCGGGCATCTTCCCGGTGATCGGCAAGACGCAGCAGGAAGCGCGCGACAAGTTCGACTCGTTGCAGGAGCTGATCGATCCGGTGGTCGGCCTCGCGTTGCTGTCGAACATGTCGGGTGGCATCGATCTGTCGCAGTATCCGGTCGACGGACCGGTGCCGGAGCTTCCCGAAACCAATGGCGGCAAGAGCCGGCAACGGCTGCTGCTCGACCTCGCGCGACGCGACAACCTGACGATCCGCGATCTGTATCTGCGTATCGCGGGTGCGCGCGGACATCAGCAGGTGATCGGCACGCCGCAAAGCATCGCCGACCAGTTGCAGCAATGGTTCGAAGAGGAAGGCGCGGACGGCTTCAACATCATGTCGCCGTGGCTGCCGGGCGGGCTCAGCGAATTCGTCGATACCGTCGTGCCCGAATTGCAGCGACGCGGACTTTTTCGCACCGAGTACACGGGCCGCACGCTGCGCGAGCATCTGGGGCTGTCGCGTCCAGTCAACCGCTACACACGGAAAGCGCCGGCGCACGGCGAACTCGCGGCGGCCGCTTCTTGAAGTGGACAGGGAACGCCACCGGCGCTCGGCACAATCAGCGCGCCGGCCAAACGCCTGTCACAGTCTGCCCGGCCGTGGGTCCGGCACGAAGCCATCGCGCTTGGGCATGTTGATGGCGGCCAGCGACCGGGCGTCGAGGCGCGCATCGTCCGGCACGATGCCGTTGCGATTCAAGATCCACGCGCTGAGCGCGCGGCACGGCGAATCACATTCGCTTCATGCGCCGACGGCAGTCCGTACGGGTGTTCGAGAATCGGCGCGCCGGGTGTTTTGGGTCCACGGATCGACGCTCAGCGGCTTTAGCAGGATTTGCGTTTGCTGCGACTTAAGGTTCTCACTCTGGCGCGCCTACCCCGAAAAGCGACGCGCACCGTTTTCTTTTCAATGGCATAGACATGACCACATCGAACTCCCGTACCGCCGACCATCCGATCGACAGGCAATTTCTCGAGCGCTGGTCGCCGCGCGCGTTCACCCAGGACACGATTGCCGAATCGACGTTGCTGACTTTTCTCGAAGCGGCGCGCTGGGCGCCCTCGTCGTATAACTCGCAGCCGTGGCGCTTCGTCTATGCGCGTCGCGACACGGAGCACTGGGCGCGTTTTCTGGGCTTCCTGAACGAGTTCAACCGCAGCTGGGCACAGCATGCGGCCGCGATCCTGATCGTACTGTCGAAGCGCACGTTCACGCCACCGGGTGCGGCGACGGAAGTGCCGCTCGCGTCGCATTCGTTCGATACAGGCGCCGCGTGGGGCTATTTCGCCCTGCAGGCAAGCCTGTCGGGGTGGAAAGCGCATGGCCTTGCCGGCATCGAACGGGAGCATATCCGCGCGGAACTCGCGATCCCCGAGGACTATGCGATCGAAGCGGCGGTCGCTATCGGTCGTGCCGGCGACAAAGCTTCGTTGCCCGAGGCCCTGCAAAAGCGCGAGACGCCGAGTCCGCGCAATCCGCTGCCGACGTTCGTCGCGGAAGGCCGTTTCGCGCTCTGAGTGCTACGTTGTCGGGCCGCGTAGCCATCATCGGACCGCGCGGCCCGCGGCCAATCGAACCGGTCCGCCCAACGGGCGGTCTTCGTTCAATTCAGCGCAATGGCGGCGGCCGCTCCCACCGGCGAACCTTCGAGCGACACCGACGGCCGCCCGTCCGGTCCGACCGGCACATCGCCGACCAGCGTCGTGCGATACAACTGGCGATCGAAGTCGAGATCGAAGATATCGGTCGGCGCGAGATGCGCGGTCGTGCGGTTGTCCCAGAACGCCACGCTGCCCGCTTCCCATCTGAAGCGCACCGTGAATTCCGGTCGCGTCACGTGTTCCCACAGCAGTTCGAGCAGTGCCTGGCTTTCGCGCGGCGTGACGCCGGCAATCTGCTTCAGAAACCCGGGGCTCACGTAGAGCGCGCGCTCGCTGGTCTCCGGATGCACGCGCACGAGCGGATGCTCGCTGACGAGCGCATGCTGTTCGACCGCCGACGCAAACGCTTCGGTGCCTTTCGCTCCATGCGGCGGCGCGAAGCGATGCACGCCGCGCAGACCGTCGACGAAGTTGCGCAACGGCTCGGACAGCTTTTCATAGGCGATGACGAGGTTGGTCCATTGCGTGTCGCCGCCGTAGGGCGGAATCGTGACGCCACGCAGAATCGACGCGAATGGCGGATTGACGGCCGCCGTCACGTCGGTGTGCCAGCCGGTCCACGGCCGCAACAACGGCTGACCTTCGAAGCGCGTCGCCTTGCGGAACTTTGCAATCGAGTAGATCTGTGGGTAACCTTCGACGTGGCCGAACACAGGATGCCCGACCGTCAGTTCGCCGAATTGCGCGGAGAAGGCGACATGCTGCTCGTGGCTTAGAAACTGCTCGCGAAAGAACACGACGCGCCATTTCAGCAACGCGGCGCGGATCGCGTGTATCTGCTTCTGATCGAGGGGTCGGGTCAGATCGACTCCGCTGATTTCCGCGCCGATATGAGCGGACAGTGGGCTGATCTGGAGTTCGGCTTGTTCGGTGATGGGGGCTGCACTCATCATTGCTCTCCTAGGTTGCGGCCTGTGCCGCGACGTGAGTCGGGGGCTCATCGGCGAAGCGGTGGCGAACAATGCGCGCAAATGCGTCATTCGTCCACCCTTCCCTGGCCGTTCATCATGGCTTCAGGCGCTCGATGTCTCCCGGCGCCAGATGCTCGCCGCATACACGGACTCATCGAATTCGGCGGGCACGTCCGCAGAGAGCCGCCGCTGGTGCGAATCGATATCGGCGAGAAACAGATCGCGGCTGATCCTTCGCACTACCGCGGGGATATCGCGCTTCATGCTCGGCACGTCGCCGACGGGCACGCCCGCGCTGACGAATCCGGCCGGATTGTAGACGTGGATGTCCTTCAGAAAGGGCGCCTGTCCCGCTACTTTCTGCTGGTATTCGAGTGCCTCGCCGAGATACGGATGTGCGCCGAGTTCGTCATCTGCATCGCCTTGCGGCGGTGTGAACCGGTCGCGCCACAACAGGATTTGCGAGGCAAAGCCGGCGAGCTCGGGACGCGCGGCCGGATCGATGAAATAGCCGGTTCCCGCAATCGCGAAATCGAAACGAAGCGATTCGCCCGCTGCGACGGCCTCGATCTGCCCTGCGGTTTCACGCGCGGATTCCCATTGCGTGCCCAGATGCAGATGAAAATTATCGAAACGCGTCACGCGTTCGATCGAATCCGGCGGCGCCGTCGAGCCAGAGCGCTTGAAGCGCAACGCCTGCGCCCAACGTAGCGGGTCGGGCAGATCGAAGTAGTTGTCGTACGCACCGGGATAGGCGCGCGCGCGTGACACAGGCGTGGCCGCGAGCGACGCGCGACGCGCGAACAGATGGACCTCGGCCGCCCCCGCTTCGAGCGCGGTCGCGGCGGCATCGAACGCGGACGCGGCGCCGCCTACTACCGCGACCGACTTGCCGCGCAGCGCAACGAAGTCGATAGGATCGGATGTATGCGCGACGAACCGCGCCGGCAGTTGCGCGAGCACAGGCGGCACGAATGCGCCGCCATTACCCGCGACGCCGTTGCACAACAGTAGCTTGCGAGCCGTTTCCACATGGGTGCTTCCGTTCACGTCCAGATGCAGACGGAAATGCGCATCCTGCGGCTCGATGCGCACGAGCCGCGTGCAGTAGCGAACAGGAATCTGCAGAAACTCGCGATACCACGCGAGATACTCCGCCCATCGTTCACGCGGAATCCGGTCGATCTCCTGATAGGACGCCTCGCCGAAGCGCGCTTCGTACCATGCGCGAAAGCCCAGCCCCGGCAAACCGCCCTCCGGTCCGACGAGAATCTTCGGTGTGCGCAGCTTGTTCATGCGCGCGCGGTTCAGCCACACGCCAGCCTTCGCCGCATTCGCCGCCGCGTCGATCACGCTGACGCGGCCAATGCCCGCGCGCCGCAGCGCAAATGCGAACGCGCACCCCGTCTGCCCGCCGCCCACGATAAAGACGTCGTGATCGATGCCGGGCCGCTCGGGCACCCAGTTATCGGGCGCAGGTCCGAGCAGTTCGAGCGTTCGGCGTGCGTCGCGGTCCACATCGGCAATCTGTGTCATATCATTTTTCCTTGTTGGCGGCGTATTGCTGATGCCAATCGAGCAACTGTTTTGAAGGCGGCATGTGCCATTTGTTGCCTTCATCGATCAGGAAGCCGGTGTTGTGCCAGTCCTTGACGATCTTGTCGAAGGCGGCAATGGTGTCCGTCTGCCCTTTGCGAACCCAGATCACCGAAGGCGATGGAATCAGTTGTGTCGGCATCGGCGACTCATAGTGCTTCCACTCGCCCGTGGTACTCGCAATGCGCGCCTGAATACCCGGCGTCACATGAACCGATGCGACACAGGTCCCGCCTCGAAGCGCGAGCAGAGCTTCGGGCATGCCCTTGAAGGCTTTGACCTGCGCACCGAATTGTTCTATCAGCGGCTTCGTGTAGTTGCTGCCTTGCGAAACGCACACCGGCCTGTCGCGCAGATCTTTCCAATCGTGGATGCCCGACCCTTTGTGCACCATCGCGCTGCCGCCAATCTCTTCGAAGGGCGTCGGCACATAGCCGAGGATTTCGTCGCGCTCTTTCGTGTACTGCATGCTGGCGATCAACGCGTCGACCTTGCCCTGCTGCAGGAACTGCACGCGGTTGGGCGGCGTCACTTCGACCGCCTCGAACTTCACGCCGAGATGATTCGCGAGGCTCTCGGCCAGTTCGACGTTGTAGCCGACGGGTTTGCGTGTCGCCGGATCGAGCGTGCCATAGGTGCCGTCGAGCACAACGCCTACGACCAGCGTGCCGCGCGCCTTGATATGGTCGAGCGTTGCGTCGGCGCGGGCGACCCCGCTCACAGCGGCAGCCGAAAACACCGCGGCCAGCAGCGCGCGTTTCGATCTCCCGGCGATCATGAATGAACCGCCTCGGCAAGCGTGCCCGCATCGGACGCTTGCGGGTCGAAGCGAAACTGTTGAAGCTCGTCCGGCGCGCACTGCGCGATCAGGCCGGTTTCCCACGCGAGATAGGCGCGCGCCGCATCGAGATTGCCTTCGTGGCGGTCATGCACGAAGAACAGATAGTCGATGCGCTCGCTATCCGCCGGCGCTTGCGGTGATGCCTCGATCGCATAGCCAGCTTGCCTGAACGTATCGATACCGTCTTTCGCAATCGATACCTGACCGATGCCCGCCTCACGCAGGTCGAGCGCCGCCAGCGCGGCTAGCGACCGCGACTCCGCCAGCAACACGATCCGCTGCGACGGAGCCACCTCCGCGAGCGCCGCAAGCAATCGCGGACGGATCGACCACTGCGCCCGCTCGGGATGCCCACTGCGATAGGCGGCGCTCGAGCGCAGGTCGAGCACATGCACACCTTCGGCGCCGCGCAACTTGCGCAGTCCGTCCGCATCGATCAGTTGTTCTTCAACGGCGCCATGCGCGGCGGCTTGCGGCGCGAGACGCCGCAATGCGTGCGCATCACGGGCCGCGACCAGCGCGGTTTCAAGGCCCAGTTGCACCAGCCAGGCCGCAATGACGGGCGCGCGTGTGCCGTCGTAGTCGACCAGCAGCACGCGTGCACGGCGTACGCCGATGGTCTGGTCCGTCGCCTGAAGCAGTTGACCGCCGGGCGCGTGCACGGCGGCCGGCACGCCGTCATGCGCGAACTCGGCGGCGCTGCGGATGTCGAGCAGATAGGTGGTGCGCTCGACCGCGTCGAGCCATGCCTGCGCTGCCTGCACGTCGAGCGTGGTCACGGCGAAACGTGCGGCGAGTGCCGTTGCACGCTCACGCGCTTCGCTCGATACAGCTTCTTCGATCGTATCCGGATAGCGCCGCGTGCTGCCATGTTCGAGTTGCAGACCTGCCAGCGCCCAGCCTTGCGTGCCGTTTTCGAGCGCGACGACCGGATTCGGCACGCCCAGACTGCGCAACACCTGCGCGCCGATGATGCTGCGCGTACGGCCCGCGCAATGGATCACGACCGGCGTGCGAGCGTCTGCCGCCAACGCACCGAAGCGATAGGCCAATTCGCCGTTGGGGCAGCTCACCGCGCCCGGTATCGTCATCTTCGTGTGCTCTTCGACGGTGCGTCCGTCGAGCAGAATCAGCGGCGCGCGTTCCGCCTGCAATCGGGCGAGCTCGGCGGCCGAAATGTGCGGCGTCCCGTACGCATGCTCGACGAGTTCGCCAAAGGTCTTCGACGGCACGTTCACGCCCTTGAACAGCGTGTAACCGGCCGCGGCCCAACCGCGCGCACCGTCCTTCAGAACGGACAACCGCGTGTAGCCCAATGCATGAAGCCGCCGTGCCGCGCGCCGTGCTATTGCTTGGTCGTCCGTGCCGGCATCGAGCAGGACGATGCGTACATCACGCCGTGGCGCGAGTCGGCCGATATCGAGTTCAAGCCGGCTATACGGCAGCGGAACCGCGAAGAACGGATGGCCCTCGCCGAACTCGCCGGCTTCTCGCACGTCGAAAAGCGCGATCTCGTCGTTATCGTTCAACCATTCGCGCACGGTGGTCGCGGGGATCAGCGAAAAAATGTCTGCCATTGGAAGTCGAAGAGCACGAAGTTGAGAAGGGACGGCGCTTATTGAAGGACGTGCCGAAACGCTTGCCGCAAATCACCTATCAGGTCGACCGGATCTTCAAGTCCGACATGCAGGCGTACGACCGGCTCGCTGCCGCGCCAGTAGCTGTGCTCGCGCAAGCGCGACTGCGGCGCGACGAGCGCGAGGCTCTCATAGCCGCCCCACGAAGCACCGATGCCGAACAGCCGCAGGGCGTCGACGAATGCGCTCGCCTGCTCGCGGCTCGCTTGCCGCAAAGCAAACGATACGAGTCCATTCGCGCCCTTGAAGTCGCGACGCCACAATGCGTGTCCCGGATCTTCGGGCAGCGCCGGATAGAACACCCGCGCAACCGCACTGCACTCGCTCTGTAGATAGCGCGCGACTTCGAGCGCATTGCGCCCATGCTGGGCGAGACGCACAGCCAGCGTGCGGATGCCGCGCAGCGCGAGGGAGGCGCCGTCGGCGCCCACGCTCAGGCCGAGGGCGTCGTGTGTGTCGCGCAACGTGCGAGCGAGTTGCGGGTTCGAAGTCGACACCGCCCCTTGCATCAGATCCGAATGACCGCCCAGATATTTGGTGGTCGCCTGGACGGCAATATCGGCGCCGAGCGCGAGCGGCTGGTAGAGCAATCCCGCGCCCCATGTGTTGTCCGCCGCCAGCAGCACCGAATGCTCGCGCGCAAACGCCGCAAGCGCGGGCAGATCGATCACTTCATACAAGAACGACGATGGCGATTCCGCGTAGATCAGGCGCGTTTCAGCACGCAGGAGCGCTGCGGGCACACCGTCGCTCGCGCTGAAATAGCTGAACGACACGCCAAGCCGTGTGAGCAGAGGTTCCACGCGCTCGCGCACCGGGCCGTAGACGCCGTCCTGCACGAGCACGTGATCGCCCGGCGACAGCAGCGCGATGAAAACGAGCGAGATGGCCGACAGACCCGAAGGCGCCAGCAATACGTCGCTCGCCCCCTCCAGTTCACCGATGGCGGCCTCCAGCGCACGATGCGTCGCCATGCCATGACGCCCATACATGCTGACGGGCTCGCCCGCTTCGCGCCGGTGGTGCAGGCTCGCGCGAACCGCCTCACTCGCGAAGCGCACCGTGCTGGTACGCACGACCGGAACGTTCACGGGCGCGACGCCGTCCTCGAATGGCGGCGAGCCCGCGTGCACCACGCGCGTGTGCAGTCGATCGCCAGGCGACGCCATCAGCCGACCGCCTGGGTGGCGCGCTGCATGTGCTTCGCGTTGTAGCGCACCACGAGGCCAGTATCGGTTTCGAAGCCGAGGCGGCCCGTCAGCGTTTCGAGCGGACGGCCATAGAGATGGAAGTGAAGCGTCGGCTCCGCGCCGCCGACATGAATGCTGTGGATGTCGTCAGGGAGAAAGGCAATCGGTACACCCGGCCGCACCACCACTTCGTGCGACAGTTCGAGCGTGGCGCGCGCCGGATCACGGCCGTCGTCGGTACGTCGATAGATACGGTTCAGCTCCGCGCCGTCGATAGCCGCAATCACGGCCCATGTGTCGTGGTTGTGCGGGATCGTCGTCTTGCCGGGCAGCAGCGAGTTGAGGTACAAGGCGAGCCCATCTTCGCCGGGATTGAGCCGGTAGCGGGTCGAGGTGTCGCCACTGTCGGCCCGCGGCGGCGGAAAATCGGTGGCGTCGAACAGTGCGCGCCGCGTCGCGAGTTCGAGCAGCAGCCCGCTGATCGCATTCAGCGCTTCGCGCGTGACGCCCTTTTCAGCGATGATCCGGCGGACGTCGGCAAGCAGATCCTGCACTGCTTCGCGGCGCTGTGCGGCAATTGGGCTGCTCGCTTCGTTCGTGGTTGTCGTCATGGTCGTGTCATGGGTTGTCGTGGGGTAACGTCGCCGCGCGGCTCGCACGGTCTTCGCCGCGGGCGCGTTGCAAAAAGAGTCGAGTTCTGTCGTGGACGGGGTTGCCGAACAGCTGCTGCGCACTGCCATGTTCGACGATCACGCCGCCTTCCGTGAAAAACACTTCGTCGCTGATGTCTTCGGCAAAGCGCATTTCGTGCGTGACGAGCACGCAGGTCTGCCCTTCGTCGGCCAGTTCGCCGATCACGTTCAGCACTTCGCCCACCGTCTCGGGGTCGAGCGCCGAGGTGACTTCGTCGAACAGGATCAGATCGGGCCGCATCGCCAGCGTGCGCGCAATCGCGACCCGCTGCTGCTGCCCGCCGGACAGCGCGCCCGGATAAGCCTTTGCCTTGTCGGCGAGACGCACCTTGGCTAGCAACGCGTGAGCGTCGCTTTCCGCCTGGGCACGGCTGCGGCCCAGCACCCGCACCGGCGCGATGGTCAGATTCTCGAGCACGCTCAGATGCGGAAACAGGTTGTATTGCTGAAACACGAAACCGATCCGCTTGCGCAGCGCAACACGCTGCGCATCCGTCTTTTGCGCGCGCACGTCGATGCCGTCGACGGTGATCTCGCCGCTTTGCGGCGCGAGCAAGCCGTTGATGCAACGCAGAATCGTCGACTTGCCCGAGCCAGAAGGGCCGATGATCGAAACGGCCTGGCCACGCCTGACCGACAGATCGATGCCGTTGAGTACGGCTGTGCTGCCGTACGAAAGCCGCACGTCGCGCAATGACAGCAGTGCATCGCCAGGCGAACCGGTGGCTGCGCTTGTCTCGTTGCTCGCGCGCACCGTGGCACCCTCAGTGGATGCGAGACCGATACGTGCCGCACGAACCGAGAAAATCAATTCAGTCATTGGGTGTCCTGTCGTCAAAGCGGAGCTGCGGGCACAAAAGCACACTTCGCACTCTTCCCGCTTTACAACCAGGCATTCTAGGAATCAGCCCGCCAATTACGAACCAACGAATAAGCGAAAAGATATTCGGCGATCTGCAATGTAACCGATAACCTCGCAATGGCATGCGAGCACACGCTTTAACATCCGTGTGCTTTGCTTAGCAGATTCATTTGGTTTGCCGCGCATCGGCTTTGGCATAGGGTATGCGTCGCAGTGGCATTTTCGTCGACGCGAGACACACATCTCCCTCCTCCTATCCCATCGCTCATGAAATCAGGCAAAGCGGCATATACCAAACGACTGTCATCCTTCTCCCTGCTCACCTCGATTGCCGCCGGTGTTGGCGTCGCGGCCTTCTCACCGGCGTATGCAGACCAGACCCTCGACAAGATCAATTCACGCCATGAAATCGCGGTCGGCGTGCTGATCGGCGGCAGTCCGTTCGGGTCGCTCGATCCGCAAACCCAGCAGCCGCGCGGCATGAACGTCGACCTCGCGAACGACATCGGCAAGCGTCTCGGCGTGAAGGTTCAACTGGTGTCGGTCCAGCCGTCCACGCGCGTGCAGTTCCTGCAGCAGGGCAAGGTCGACATCCTGATCGCGAACATGGAGTACAACGCGCAGCGCGGCGAGATTCTCGACCATGTGCCGACGCCTTACTATCGCGTCGGCGGGACCGCCATTACGCCGAAATCGAGCGGCATCACGAAGTGGGAAGACCTGCGCGGCAAGCCCGTCTGCATTTCGCAAGGCAGCAGCTATATCCGGCCCGTCGTGGAGAAGTACGGCGCCGTGCCGCGCGCATTCCCGGGCGCGTCGCAATCGCTCCTGGCGCTGCGCGGCGGCAGTTGCGTCGCGGCCGTTCACGACGCCGCACCGCTGCTTTATCCGCTCCAACAGCATGATCCCGAATGGCGCGACTACCGCACGCTGCAGCCGGAGCTCGAACCGGCGCCGTCGGTGATCTGGGTACGGCAAGGCGAAAAGGACACGGCCGCGAAGCTCGATGCGATCGTGCGCGACTGGCATCGCACCGGCTGGCTGATCGATGACGAGGCGAAAAATGGCCTGACGCCGCCGTCTCCGGCGCTAGCCGAGTGGCACCGGCAATTGCCCGCGCTGCAATGAGCATGGCCGCCTCGTTCCATGCGCTGATCGACGCGGCCGCGCACGCCGGGCTCGACTATCGCTTTCTGCTCGATGCCTACGAACGCGTGCCCTTCGTACAAGGCATCGCGGTCAGCGTCGAACTGGTCGTCGCGACGATGCTCGGCAGCGCGCTCGCCGGCCTCTTGCTGCTGCTCGCGCTGCGTCACCGCAATGCGTGGATTGCCGGCGCGGCGCGCGCGTTCATTGAGCTGACACGCAATACCCCAACAATCGTGCAGCTTTACTGCGCGTTTCTCGTGCTGAACATGCTCATTACGCAATGGCTGCGCGAGACCCACCTCGACAATCCGTTCAAGCCGTTCTTCTGGGTCGTGCTGGTCCTGTCGCTGCACAAGGGCGCATTCCACGCGGAAGCGTTACGCGCGGGCTTCGACGCATTGCCCGTGCAAACGCTCGAAGGCGCGGCGTCGCTCGGCTTCGATCGTGCGACGCGCTTCTGGCGCATCGAATTGCCGCTCGCGTTTCGCACGGCCCTGCCGGCACTCGTCAACAACTTCGTCGAACTGGTGAAGGCGACCGCGCTTGCGTCCGCAATCGCGGTGGGCGACCTCACCTACCAGTCGATCATGATCTGGACGCAGCGCGACAACGTGCTTGCGCTGATGGTACTGATTCTGCTGTTCTTTGGCGTGCTGACATGGCTAGTCAGCCGTGCAGGTCGATGGCTCGAAAAACGTTTGTGGATTCCCGGCTATGGCGTATAGATCGCTCGACCCGGCTGCCTCCAAGGCTGCCTCCAACCTCGATCGTCTTCGCGACGACCCCGCTCGCACAAAAGCGCTCACGCCCGGCATAGCCGCCGCGCTTGGCGTGCTGATCGCCGGTGCACTGTTGTGGGTGTTTTCGCCCGACTCAGGCTCGCGTGGCGAAACGCTCGCGCGCTTCGTCGAGTGGACGCCCGCGCTCGCCTACGGCTTCGCGTTGAATGTCCTCATCAGCCTTGGTGCGATCGTGGCGGGCTCCGTCCTCGGTCTGCTGATTGGCGCGCTCGCACTTGCAGCTTCGTGGCCGGGACGCCTCGCGAGGATCTGGGTTCAGGTCTTTCGCAACGCGCCGTGGCTGGTTCTCGTCTATTTCACCACTTACGTCTTTCCCTTCGAATTCAGCGTATTCGGCACGACATTGCCGTTTCCCGACTGGATGAAGGTGACGCTCGCGTTGGCACTTCCGGCCAGCGCGAACATTGCCGAAGTGTTTCGCGGCGCGGTGGCATCGATTCCTACTACGCAGTGGGAGGCAGCGGGCTCACTGGCGTTTTCGCGCGCGCAGATTCTGCTGCACATCGTGCTGCCGCAGTGCGTGCGCCGCATGCTGCCGCCGTGGATGAACGTCTACGCGATCATCACGATGGGGACGGCGTTGTCGTCGCTGGTCGGCGTTCACGATCTGATCGACACCGCGCAGATCGCGAGCAGCACGGTCGCCAGGTCCAGCTTCACGGTTCTCACTTACCTGGCGACACTGTCGATCTTCTTCGCCTACTGCTATCCGATCTCGCTGGTCACGCGCTGGCTCGAACGACGGTTCGTCAACGTCTAGCGCCAGCGGTTCGGCGCGCGGGATCGCAGCGGCGGGTCAGTCTTTCGACGGGATCGGCCAGATCGCTTTCTGCGCCGCATTGAAGCGCGGATCGTATTCGACGTCGACCTTCACCTTCTTGCGGATCGCGTGTCCGTCGTAGAGGATGTCGGCGATGTTCTGTTCCTCACCGAGCAGGCCCTTGTCGAACTTGACGAAGCTGCCGCTGCGCACCTGGTACTCGAACGCGGCGCGTTCGTCGGAGATCTTCAGCGTGTCCTTGAGAATGCCGATCACCTCATCCTTGTGCGCATCGTGCCAGGACCAGTAACCCGACATGCGGGAGAAGAAATCCTGCAGCGCCGCTACCTTGACGGGGTCTTTCAGATCGGCCGACGTGGTCGTCCAGACGTTGAGCGCCGGAATCTGCGTGTCGCGGTCGCTCAGCAGAACGTGGCCCGCGCCCGACCTGATTGTCGGCAGGACCGGGCCAAGCGCGCCCGCATAAACGTCAACCTGCCCCGCGTTGAAGCCCGCCGCGGACGTCGCACCGTCCGCGAACTTGATCGGCTGCACGTCTTTCTCGTTCAAGCCGGCCTTGACCAGCGTCGCCAGATATTGCGCATGGTTGTAGCCACCGTAGTTGTAGCCGAACTTGTGTCCCTTGATGGCCTGAACGCTCGTGATGCCCGCGCTCGTGCGCAGCGCGGTGATCTCCGGCGGATAGTCCTTCGAATACGCGTTGCGCCAGCCTGCGACGATGCGCAGCGGCGTCGAGTCCTTGGTCCAATCGGTGCGCGCGTTGGCCTGCTCGATCGTGAGCGAGGTGTCACCCATATGACCGAGGTCGATCCGGCCCGCGTACAGCGCCGACAGATTGGCGGCCGGCCCGGTCAGCAGCACCCATTCGATCTGGTAAGGGGTGCCGTCGACCACGCCCGACTTGCGGATCAACGCGGGAAACGCAGGGTCCTGGTAGGCAATCACGAGCTTGGTGTTCTTCACATCGACCTGCTGATTTTGGGCTTGAGCCGTGCCCGAGGTGGCGAGCGTGAAGCTGGCGAGCAATGCGGCAACGCCTGCGTAGAGCGATTTTTTAAACGACATGGCAATCCTGGGTGATGAATGGAAAAAGTCAGGCGACACTGAGCGAGAACTGTCGGAGCAGGTCGCGCTTCAGCGCATTGAATTCGGGCGAGGTCACGTCACGCTCGCGCGGCAAATCGACCCGCGTCTCGTGGCAGATCCTGCCTTTCGAGAGAATCACGATCCGGTCGGCGAGAATCAACGCCTCGTCGAGGTCGTGCGTCACGATCACGACGCCGAACCGGTAGTGGTCCCACAGCTTCAGCACGAGGCTCTGGATGCTTCGCCGCGTGAAGGCGTCGAGCGCACTGAACGGCTCGTCGAGCAGCATCAGGTCGGGCCGCCGATACAGCGCGCGGGCCACGGCCACGCGCTGAGCCTGGCCGCCCGAGAGGCTGACGGGCCAGCTCGACAGCTTGTCTTCGAGACCAACGTCCTGCAGCGCGGCGCGCGCCCGTGCCGTCGCATCGGGCTTGTGCGCGTCGTCGAGCAGCACGTTCGCCCACACCCGCAGCGCACCGATCAGGCGTGGTTCCTGGAACACGACCGAGGTATTCGCCGACACTTCCGTGCGGCCGCTCGTCGCCGATTCGAGTCCCGCGAGTAGCCGCAGCAGCGTGGTCTTGCCGGTGCCGGACGGTCCGACGAGCGCGACTACCTCGCCCTTGCGCACCGTGAAGTCGACCTGATCGAGCACGCTGTTCTCGCCGTAGCGCTTGCCGACGCGCGACAGGCTCGCGACGACGGGCGCGGTGTCCTGTTCCGTTTCGTATGCGAGCTCAGACATGTGCACCTCGCCAGGCGAGCGCCTTTCGCTCGATATAGCGCAGCAGCGCGTCGACGCCGATACCCAGCGCCGCATAGACGAGGATGCCCGCGATGATGATGTCGGTGCGCTGGAACTGGTTGGCGTTGTTCAGGATGTAGCCGATCCCGGCGCTGGCGTTGATCTGCTCCGCCGCCACCAGCGCCAGCAGCGAGATGGCCGCCGCGTAGCGAACACCGACGAGTATGCCGGGCAATGACATCGGCAGGATGATGAGGCGAATCTGATGCGCACGCGTCAGGCGAAACGTGCGGCCAAGTTCCAGCAGCTTGGGGTCGATGCCGCGTATCGCGTGCCAGGTGCTCAGATACATCGGCGAAATGGCCGCTCCGACGATCAGCGCGACCTTCGACACTTCGCCGATGCCGAACCACACGACGAAGATCGGCACGAGCGCGATGAACGGTATGGTACGCAGCATCTGCAGCACGCTGTCGAAGCCGCGTTCGGCGGACTTGCTCAAGCCGGAGGCCACGCCCAGCAGCAGCCCCGCGCCCCCGCCGATCAGGAGGCCCAGCGCCGCACGCGCGAGCGAAATCTTCAGCGCATCCTGCAGATCGCCCGATTGCCAGAGCTCGC
Organism: Paraburkholderia sp. BR10923; assembly: GCF_040948765.1. NCBI lineage: Bacteria > Pseudomonadati > Pseudomonadota > Betaproteobacteria > Burkholderiales > Burkholderiaceae > Paraburkholderia > Paraburkholderia sp. BR10923. The sequence goes on from NZ_JBFPKO010000011.1 coordinate 179,728, forward strand.
GATAGGCGGCGAGCACGGACGCGGGCGACGGCAGCACGAATTCGCTTGCTACACCGAGCGACGAGGCCAGTTGCCACAGCACGATCAGCAGCACCGGCACGATAGAACGCAGCAGCGGTTCGCGCAGCGTCAGGCGTCGCAGCGGCGTCGCGCCGGCAGCCGGCGCGGGGGCCACCGCAAAAGTGGATTCACGTGTAGACATACTCACTCCTTCAAGAGACCGCATCGGCCACGGCCGCGCCGATGCCCGCTTGCGCATCGGCGTAGCGGCTCGGCGGCCGTGGCAGACCATAGTGTTCACGCAGCGTCGTGCCTTCGTACTCGCGGCGGAAGATGCCCTTGCGCTGCAACAGCGGCACGACCTGATCGACGAAATCCGCGAGCCCCGACGGAAACACATCCGCATTCAGGTTGAAGCCATCCGCCGCGCGGCCGTTGAACCAGCGCTCGATGTCGTCCGCGATGGTCTCCGGCGTACCCACCAGCATCCGGTGCGCGCCGGGATTGCGATCGAGCAGATCGCGCACCGTCAGGTTCTCGCTGCGGGCGAGCAGCAAGGTCGAGCGGATGAAGCCGCCGGAGACGTCGGAACGCGCACCGCTGTCGATCAGCTCATACGGCAGCGGTTCATCGAGACGCAGGTCGGCGGGCTCGACACCGAGCGCGCCGGCGAACTTCGCGAGCTCGGCACTGCGCTCGAGCAGCGCGTCCATCTCGGCCTTGCGTTGGCGCGCTTCGGCGAGCGTGCCGCCGATCACCGGATAGAGGCCGGGCAGGACCAGCAGATGAGCCGGATCGCGGCCGTGCGCTGCGGCGCGTGCCTTGATGTCGCGGTAGAACGCCTGTGCGCCCTCGAAAGTGGTCTGCGCGGTGAACACCGCATCGGCATCGCGCGCGGCGAGCGCGACGCCCGCGTCCGAGCCGCCGGCCTGCACCAGCACCGGCCGGCCTTGCGGGCTGCGCGGCAGGTTCAGCGGCCCGCGCACCTGGAAGTGCGGGCCGTGGTGCGCGATCGCATGCACGCGGGCCGGGTCCGCATAGAGCCCGCTCGCGCGATCGGCGACGAGCGCATCGTCTTCCCAGCTATCCCACAGCTTCAGCACGACATCGACGAATTCCGCCGCGCGCGCGTACCGCGCCGGCTTGTCCGGCGCTTCGCCAAAGCTGAAATTGGCGGCCGCCTGCGGGTCGTACGTCGTCACCGCGTTCCATGCGACCCGGCCGGCGCTCAGATGGTCCACCGACGCGAAGCGGCGCGCGAGGTTGAACGGATCGTTGAACGTCGTCGACGCAGTGCCGATCAGCCCGACGTGCTGCGTGACACCCGCGAGCGCGGTGAGCAGCACCGTCGGTTCGAGCGACTGCGCGGGACCGTTTGCGTGGCCACGCAACGCCAGCGCGTCGGACAGAAACACGGCATCGAGCTTACCGCGCTCGGCGATCTGCGCGATCGCGGTGAAGAAGCCGAGGTCGATGATCGACTTCGGGTTGTCGAGCGTGCGCCAGCCCGCGGGATGACGGCCCGTGCCGGTAACGTTCGTGTTCAGATGCAGTTTGCGAGCCGCACTCATGTTCCTATCCCCTGCAACGATGAATCACGGGGCGCGCTCATACCGTGCTGCTCTGCAACGTCGCCAGCCATTCGGCGCTGCGCGCGCGGTTGGCGGTGTCGAAATCGATCACGTCGATCGACGCGATGCCGTCGCGCTCGAGCTGCGCCACCAGTTGCAGCTCCCAGGCGAGGTACGACTCCATCTGCTGCGCGGCCTGGCCTGGCGGGTACTGATACGGGCTGTACCACGCATCGTCGTCGCCGGTCAGGTTGCCGTCGTCGCCTGCGGCCTGCGGCAGGCCGAGCGCGAGCCAGCGCGCGGTGCCGCCGAGCAGCGCCGCGACGTTCGCGTGCCGACCACAAGGTCCTCGCCGGCGTCCTGCAGACGCTTGAGCGTCGGCGCATCGATATTGGGGGTGTGGAGGCGCTGCTCGATCACCTCGCCGAACGTCTTGCCGGGCACGTTGGTCCCGCTGAACACCTCGAAGCCCGCCGCCTCCCAGCCCGCGACACCGCCTTCGAGAATCGACACGTTCGTATAGCCGAAGCGCGCCAGCAACGCCGCGGCGCGCGACGTGTATTCGCCGGCTTCGTCGACGAGCACGATCGGCGTCGTGCGGCGCGGCACGAGCTGCCCGACCACGAGGCCGAGCCGACCGACCGGCGCGACGGACGAATAGAACAGCCGGCGGCGTGCGGATACGCCTTCTTCGCGCACATCGAGGATCGCCAGTTCGTTGCGAGCGGCAAGCGCCGCGCGCAACCCGGCAGGAGCAATAAGCGGTACGTTGGATTGACTCATCGTCAGGTCTCAGGGAAGTAACGGATCTCGGAACTCGTTTGTGGTCGCACGGGCCGCAAGCGGTGCTGCAATCGCTCAGAAGAAGGCGGCGCTCGGCAGCGGCACGCCGTTCAGCGCGTGGTTGCCGAGCACTCGCGCCTTGTAGAGCCCCGGGTTATGCGACGCAATCGTGCGGATGTTGCGCCAGTGGCGATCGAGTTGCGCCGCCTGCTTCGCGGCGGACGCGCCGCCCACGTCGAAGATGCGCGTCGCGCCATGCAGCGCGAGCTGATCGATCACGACCTTCGCTTTGGCGCTGCGCAGTGCCGCTTCCACGAACAGCGCATCCTCGGGCTGGCCGGCGATCGCGCTGTCGAACGCCTCGCCGAGCACGGCCGCCGCGTTCAGCACCGCGGCCTCGGCGACATACGCCGCGCTCTGCAACTCGCCGACCGTCTCCTGCAGCAGCGGATCGTCGGCCGGGCGCGGCGCGACCGCATGGTAGTAGTTGCGCTCGCGCTGCCGCACCAGTTCCACCGCATCCTTCGCGATGCGGCGCAGGATGCCCGCGATGATCGTCGTCAGGTAGAGCTGCGCGAAGGTGGCCTGGTGCGGCAGCTTCACTTCGTCGGCACAGACGAGCACGTCTTCGGCCGCGACCTCGACGTTGCTGAAGACGGTGGTGCCGCTCGCGGTCTGGCGCTGGCCGATGCCGTCCCAGTCCTCGCGCACGTCGACGCCCGGCTGCCGCACCGACACGCGCGCACCGACGAAACGTCCATCCGGAGTCTTCGCATTGACGATGATGTGATCGAAGTACAGGTTGCCGGTGCTGTAGTACTTGGTGCCCGTGAGCCGGTAGCCGCCGCCCGCCGGCTCGAGGCGCGTATTGCCGTCGCCGTCGCCGATGTTCTGCGTGCCGAGTTCGCTCGCGCCGAGACCGAATAGCTCGCCCGCGCGCACGCGTTGGATCCAGCGCTGGTATTGCGGCAGTTGACGCGCACGCAGCGCCTTTTCGACGAACGCGAAATGGTTGCGCAGGATGTGCGGGATATTCGAGTCGGCTTCCGCCAGATCGAGCACGAGCTCGAAGAGCTGCGGCAACGTGGCGCCCGCGCCGCCTTCGTGCTTCGGCAAGCGGAAGACGCCGAGACGTGCGGCGCGCACCCGCGCGATCGCGTCGCGCGCATCGCCTTCCCCGCGCTCGCGTGCGGCAGCACCGGCCGCGATCGCCGCGACGAGCTCGCGCAGCGCGTCGGATTGCGGCTGCGCGACGGCGAGACCGGGATCAGCGGCCAGATTCGAATCGATCGTTCCCATCAGCAAGACTCCGTGTGAATCAGATTCAGATGAACCCGTTTGTATTGGTTGTACCTGCGATGCCGTTACGCCTCGGACTGCACACGCACCCGCAGACCGGCCTGTTCCAGCAGCGGCAGCACCGCTTCGCCGAAGTACGCGAGATCGGGCTCGAAATCGTAGAAAGTCAGTTGCACGCCATCGATGCCTGCCGCTTTCAGGCGCAGCAGATCGTCGACCACATGCTCAGGTGAACCGATGATCTGAATGTTTCCGCCGAGCACCCGCTGCTCGCGCTGATGGCCCTTCCAGGCCTGGGCGTCGCTGCGGCGTCCGGTGAAGCCATCGACCGCGCCGAAGTCGGCATGCGAGAGGATCGCGTCGTGATACGCGCGCGCCTCGCTCTCGGTCGGCCGACAAACGATGGTCGGATTGATCAGCGTACGCACCTGCCGGCCATGCGACTGCGCCGCCGCCCGCACCTGGGCCGTGTGCGCCGGCAGCACGTCGAGCGCCGCGTCGATCTGCGCACCGGCCGAACTCGTGATGAAGATCAGGTCCGAGTGTCTCGCCGCATAGTCGATGCCGGCCGGCGAACTCGTCGCGTTCACGAGCACGGGGCGGCCATAACGCGGCTTCGGCGACACGAACGCGTTGCGCGTGCGGTACCACTTGCCGTCGAACGTCAGGTTGTCGTCGAGCGACCAGAGCCGCTCCATCAGCTCGACGAACTCGCTCGCCATCTCGTAGCGCTGGTCGTGCTCGAAATGGCCTTCGCGACCGAACATCTCGGCCTCGTCGATCGAATGGCCGGTCACCATGTTCAAGCCCCAGCGGCCGCCCGAAATATGGTCGAGCGTCGCGCCGAATTTCGCGAGATGCAGCGGATGCCAGTTGCCGTACAGGATGTGCAGCGTCGAGACCAGCAGGATGCGATGCGTGATCGACGCGAGCGACGCAATCGCCATGAACGAATCGAGCGATTCGCGGCGGTAGCGCAGCGTGCCTCCGTGGCCATCCTTGCCGAGCCATTGCGCTAGGCCGAACACGAGATCGAAGCCGAGGTCCTCGGCCTTGCGCGTGAGGCGCGCGTTGTAATCGAAACTCCAGTCGGTGGTGCGCGGCAGCGTCGACATCGACCAGCCGCCGCTCTGGATCGGCAGGAACAGGCCGAGCATCAACGGCTGGGCTAGCGCTCGGGAAAGCGGGCTGTCGGGGAATTGAGCGGGAGACGGAAGCGACATGAGATACGCGAAAGAAAATGAATGGAGCGCCGTCAGGCAGCTATCCTCATCAATGGATACAAGAGAGGGTTCGAAACAGCGGGTGGCCCCCACAGGTGGCCTGAGCACGCTGCGCCTCTCGATGCCGGGGCTATTTCACTAACTGCGGTGCCGGTACAACCATATTTCGTAAGCAAAAATCCGCTTTATTGTATGGACCGCCCCGGGGCTCACCAACCAAGCAATACATATATGCAATTCTGTCCAAGCCCCGCGCCCTTTCCCGGACGTACGGAATTCACCATCCGCGTGCGGCTCGTCTTCCTCGGGTCGTGACCGGGTGCCGGGCCTATCCACCCGGCGCGCTATGCAATCGACAATCCATTACTAGCGTTTTCGCGGCAGGCTTCGCATACTCGCTGGCGACCCCACTGCGGAGTTCGTCCGTCATGTCGCTTTCGCTCGACCACATCGTGATCCGCGTACAGGATCTCGAACAGACCATCGCCGATTTCACTACGCTAGGCTTTACCGTGCAACGCGGGGGCACGCACGCCGATGGCGCCACGCACAACGCGCTGATCGGCTTCGCGGACGGCAGCTATGTCGAGCTGATCGCTTTTCTGCGCGAGGCGCCGGAGCATCGTTGGTGGGATGCAAGTCATGGCATCGGTGATGGGTTCGTCGATTTCGCGCTTCTACCGCAATCGGTTGCAAGTACCATCGCCGCGGCTCGCGAACGAGGTCTCTCTTACGACGGTCCTTTCGCCGGTGGACGCGTGCGCCCCGACGGCGAGCGCCTCGAATGGCAGATCGGCAAACCGTCGAGCGCGGATCTGCCGTTCCTGTGCGGCGATCTGACGCCGCGCCGTCTGCGCGTGGCCGAAGGTGACGTACGCCATCACGCGAACGGTGCGCGCGGCGTTGGGAACATCACGCTGGCGGTGAACGACCTGAATGCGAGCCTCGCACGATATCGCGCTCTGCTCGGAGAACCCGGCGTGCAGCGTGCGCCGCTCCCCGGTTACGAAATAGAGTTGGCCATCCTGGCGCTCGGTACGACGACGCTCACGCTCGCCAGTCCCACCCGCCACACTCGCGAGCCGGCCGTTGGCCTTGCGGCCGACCTTCGGCGCCGCCTCGCCGCGCGCGGCGAAGGCGTTTTCGCGGTCGCGCTGGAGACGAACGTGGATAACGCAGCGCGCTCCCTGGATCGCGCACTCGCGCATGATTCCATCATCGAACTGATAGCAGGCTCGTCGACCGGCCGCGCACAATAACTTCACGCGCGGTCGGTGCAACGCGAAGCGCGACGGCATCTCTCACGACGCAGTCTGCGCCGCCAGCGATCCGCCGAGATAAGCGTCACGGATTCGCTGGTCGCCGAGCAGTTCGCTCGCGGTACCGGACAGCACCACGCGCCCCGTCTGCAACACGTAGCCGCGATGCGAGATCCGCAGCGCGAGGCTCGCGTTCTGCTCGACCATGAAAAACGTGATGCCCTGCTGGTTGATGGTCTGGATCAGCTCGAGCACCTTGTCGACGTAGAGCGGCGACAGGCCCATCGTCGGCTCGTCCATGCAGACTAGCGCGGGACGGCTCATCAACGCGCGCGCCATCGCCAGCATCTGCTGCTCACCGCCTGAAAGCGTGCCGGCCCGCTGACTCAACCGCTCTTTCACGCGCGGGAAAAGTTCGAGCATGCGTTCGTAGTCCTCGCTGATGCCTGCGCGGTCTTTGCGCGTGAACGCGCCCATCAGCAGGTTTTCGCGCACCGTCATGTCGCCGAAAAGCCGCCGAGCTTCCGGCACCGAAGCGATGCCTCGCCGCACGATCTGCGAGGTCGGCAGGCCGTTCAACGGTTTGCCGTCGAAGCTGATCGTGCCCGATCGCGGTTTGTGCAGGCCAAGAATCACCTTCATCGCCGTCGATTTGCCGCTGGCGTTGCCGCCCAACAGACTCACGATCTCGCCGCGCTTGATGCTCAGATTCACGCCGAAGTGCACCTGGATCTGTCCATAGAACGTGTCGATCTGGTCGAGTTTCAGCAACGGCTCGGTCATGGCGGCTTGTGCGGAGGGTGATGGGTTCGGCGCAACCAGATGCAGACTGGACCTGGTCATGCGGCCGCCGTTTCGTTGCGGCCATTCGCTACGCCGGCCGCGCCGACCTGACGATGTCCAAGGTACGCCTCGATCACGGCGGGATCGTCGCGCACTTCGGCAGGCAGCCCCGATGCAATCTTGCGGCCGTCTTCGAGCACGAGCACGCGGTCGGAAAGCTGCATCACGAGATCGAGCTTGTGCTCGATCAGCAGGATGGTGAGGCCGTCCCGTTTGAGTTCGAGAATGAGTTCGAGCATTTCGGCGGTCTCGGATTCGTTCATGCCGGCGGTCGGTTCGTCGAGCAGCAGAATGCGCGGACGCAGTGCCAGCGCGCGCGCAATCTCGACGCGCCGGCGGTTCGCATAGGACAGGCTGTGCGCCGGCTGATCGAGACGCGGCGAGAGGCGCGTGCCGAAGCGCGCCAACAGCGCCGTCACCTCCTCGCGCAGCGCGGCGTCTTCGCGCCGTACCGATGCGGGCCCGGCCAGCGCGCGCAGCACTTCCGCGAACGCCCCGACCACGGGCCAGCCCCGACGCGTCATCGCGAGCCGGGCATGCGCGCCGATCAGCACGTTATCGAGCACGCTCAGATTGCCGAACACCCGTCCATGCTGGAACGTGCGAGCGACGCCGCGCGCGGCCAGCTGCTCCGGCGCCATGCCAGTCACTTCTTCACCGGCGAACTTCACCACGCCGGCGTCGGGCGTGTCGATGCCGGTCAGAAGATTGAACAGCGTGGACTTGCCGGCACCGTTCGGCCCGATCACGCTCACGCATTCGCCGCGCGCGACCGACAGGTTCACTTCGTCGACAGCCACCAGACCGCCGAAACGGCGTGTGACGCGCCGCACGTCGAACAGGATTTCCGTGCCGGGTGGCAAAGAAGATGTCATGGTCGTCTCCGTCATACCGATCCGAACAGGCCTTGTGGCCGGAAGCGCACCAGCAGCAGCAACATCACGCCGTAGATCAGCATCCGGTAGTCGGCGGCAAAACGGAACAGCTCGGGCAGGCTGATCAGCGCCACCGCACCGGCCATCGCGCCGATCACGCTGCCGAGACCGCCGAGAATCACCATCGTCAGCGCGAGAATCGACACTTGCGAGTCGAAGGTCTGATAGTTGATATAGCTGTACAGATGCGCCGCGATGCCGCCGCCGATGCCGGCCGCGAGACCACCGCAGGCGAACGCGATCGCCTTGTAGCGATTGGGGCGGATGCCATACGCGCGCGCCGCCACGTCGTCCTCGCGGATCGCGCGCCACGTGCGGCCCAGGTGCGAGTTCAGGAGCCGCGCCTGCAGCAGTGCGAGCAGCATGAGCACCGCGAGTGTGAACCAGTAGACGGCGCGCACGCCCGTCAACTGCCACCCGAACAGCGACAGCGGGGCAATGCCGGTGATGCCGACCGGACCGCGCGTCAGGCTGTCCCAGTTCAGGATGACGAGACCGATGATTTCACCGATGCCGAGTGTTGCAATCGACACGTAGTGGCCGCGCAGTCTGAACGACGGATAAATCAGCACCGTGCCGATCGCCGCGGTAATGAGGCCGGCGAGCGGAATGGTCAGCGCCGGCGACCAACCCAGGTTGACGGACAGCAGCGCCGACGCATACGCGCCGATCAGGAGCAGTGCCGCATGCCCCAGCGAAATCTGCCCGACCGTGCCCGCGACGAGCGTGAGGCTCAACGCGAGCAGCCCATAGATCCAGCCGTTGGTCAGCGTCTGTAGCACGTAAGACGACGGCACGACGAACGGCAGCGCGAATGCGAGCGCAACCATCGCAACGATCGTGCGAGGTGGAATGCGCAGCGCGCGGCGGTTCGACAGAAACGTGCCGGTCAGCGGCTCGGGCGGCAACCTGCGGCTCGCGCTGAAGAGACCATTGGGCCGCCACACCAGAAACACCAGCAGCAGGACGAACGCGAACAGGTCGCGATAGCTGGTGCCGAATAGCGCCACCCCGTAGCTCTCGACGAGGCCGAGCAGCAGGCTGCCGGCAATCGCGCCCGGCACGTTCCCCAGCCCGCCGATCAGCAAGGCGACGACGCCTTTCAACGTAGCCTGAAAGCCCATCGCCGGATCGATGCTGTTGTAGTACATGCCGACCAGCAAGCCGCTTAAGCCTCCGAGTCCGCAGGCAATCGCAAACACGGCCTGATTCACGGCGTTCACGTTGACGCCCATCTGCTGCGCGGCATCGCGATCCTGCGCAGTCGCGCGCACGGCCCAGCCGAGCCGCGTGAAGCGCAGGAACACGTACAGCACGCCCGCCGCGCCGACCCCAATGGCCGCGATCAGCAGATCGAGCGAGCCGATGGTGGCCCCGCCGATCGACAGCGTCCACTCGGGCAGCGAACTCGGCACAGGACGTGGATCGGGTCCGAACACGATCTGCGCGAGCTGGTCGAGCACGAAACTGATACCGATGGTAGCGAGCAGCGGCGCGATACGGGCCGCGCCCTGCAACGGCCGCAGGCCGATTCGCTCGATCAGGATGCCGAGCAGCGCGCAGCCCGTGACGGTCGCGACGAGCGCCACGGGCAGCGGCAAGCCGAGCCGCGTCAGACAAAGCCAGCCGATGAAGCCGCCCACCATATACACGGAGCCGTGAGCGAAATTGATCAGATGCGACACGCCGAAGATCAGCGCGAGGCCGACAGCGAGCAGCGCATAGATATTTCCGACGATCAGTCCGTTGATCGTGTAGTCGAACCAGGCGGTCATGGTGTGTGCACGGCGCTCGCCCCATCCCACAGAGCGAATTTGCCGTCCTTCACGACGAGGTCGAGATTCTTCGCGCCTGCCACGCGGCGCGTCTGCGGATCGAATTTGAACTTGCCGAAGATCACGCTCGGCACGTCGTTGATTTTCGTAAAGCCGTCATGCACGGCCGCGCGATCCGCGCCGTAGCGGCGAATCAGTTCGCCCGACAGAATCATAGCGTCGTATGCGCGTGCGGCGAAGGTGTCCGGATCAGCGCCGTATCTGGCGCGGTAGCGCTGCACGAAGCTTTGTACTTCAGGACGCGGATCGCCGGGGAAGAAGTTCGATTCGGTGTAGACGCCATTCACCGCAGGGCCGCCAAGATCGAGAAACTTCGGTGAATACACCGAGCCGACCGCCGCGATTGGCGTGCTCACACCGGCCGCTCGCGCCTGGCGAACGATCTGGGCACCGTCGGAATAGTACGAGATCAGCACGATCGAATCCGGCTGTTCGCTTCGCACGCGCGTGAGCGTCGCGCGAAAATCCTTTTCGTTCGGTTGATACGCTTCCGCCGCGACGACCTGCGCGCCGTCCGCGGTCGCGGCCTTCGCGAAGATGTCCTTGCTGGTGCGGCCCCAGTCCGTGTTCAGATAGAGCACGGCGATTTTCCTGAAGCCGAGTCCTTTGGTCACATAGTGCGCGAGCAGCGGCTGTTCTTCGGCCTGGCTGATCGCCGTGCTCCACATATAGTCGCCACCCTTCGTGAAGTCAGGATGCGAGTTCGTGAAACCGAACTGCACGAGACCCGCGCGCTGGTACACCGGCGACGCGGCCATCGAGGCACCGCTCGACAGATCTCCCAATTCCAGCAGGATGCGTTTGTCGTCGGCGAACTTCTGTGCGATCGCGACGGCCTGACGCGGATCGCTACGGCTGTCCTCGAAGTCATAGCTGAGCGGATGGCCGTCGATCCCGCCATTGCCGTTGATCTGTTCGAGCGCGAGATCGAAGCCACGCTTCCATTGCTCGCCGTATTGCGCATCCTGGCCGCTGAGCGGTCCGGTCACGCCGACCCAGTACGGATCGGCCGCGTGCGCCACGGGCATCACGCCGCAGGTTGCGAGCGCCAGCGCGCCGGCGAGGTGACGCAGTGTGCTGGCCGCACCGCGCTTGTTGTTCCGCAGAATCGACATACAGGTCTCACGCCTTGGAATTGAGTGAGGCCATGTAACCATGTTGCGCGGACGCGGGCCAACGAAGATGCGCGACGAAGCTTATTCCATTGCATTTGCAAAGCTTGTGAAGGTGAATGCTGATGTTCTTTACGAGAGCGTGTTCGAGATGGCCGACTGCTGCGAAAACCCCTCATTTAAAGCACTTTTTCGCGAATCACTTTCGTAGCGAGCAGATCGCCCCGAAGCGCGCAAGCAGCCGCTCACGGTAACTTTCGTCAATTGCATAGCGGAATTTATTATAAGAATTGCGCATTCAGGCGCTCCTAAAATGCACCCATCACATGGATGAGGCATCGCATGGAGCTGCATCAACTCGAAGCATTCTCGGCGGTTATGTCGACGGGCAGCATGACCGGCGCCGCGCGCCTGCTCGGCCGCTCGCAACCCGGCGTCACGAGAACCATCCAGGATCTCGAACATGAGATCGGCTACGCCCTGTTCGAACGCAAAGGACCTCGTGTCACACCGACGAGCCGTGCGTTCCGGCTGTACGGCGAAGTCGAGCGCTCGTTGATCGGCCTCGCCGCTATCGAGGCCAGCGCGCGGGCAATCGGCCGCGACGAGGTCATGCCATTGCGCGTCGTCGCAACGCCCGCACTCGCTGCGGCACTGGCGCCACGCGCAATGGCGAAGCTCGCGCAAGCAGGCGCGCGCTTCGACACGCAGCTGCGCAGCGCGTCCGCCGAGCAGGTCGCGGAGGCGTTGCTGTCACGTTCGGCCGACATCGGCATCGCGACTTTGCCGCTCGACCATGCTGCGCTCGACGTGCACTACATCATCGAGGCGCCATGCGTCGCGGTGCTGCATCCGAACGACCCGCTCGCGCAAGATGCCGTGCTACGGCTCGCGCACCTCGCCGCCCAGCCTGTCGCCACGCTGGCAAACCGCTATCGTCTGCGCAGCCGGATCGATCGCGCATTCGACGAGGCTGGCGTCGCGCCTAACGTCGCGCTCGAAACGAATGCATCGCTGAACGCGATGATGGGCGCGCAACAACAACTGGGAGTCGCAATCGTCGATCCGGTGACTGCCTTCGGCATGCGCCTCCCGGACGTCGAAGTCCGACCGCTCGATGTGGCGATTCCGTTCCTCTATGGCGTCGTCACACTGTCCGGCCTGCCTCGCAGCGTTGAAGTGAACGCGATGATCGAATCGCTCGCGGAGGTCTCGCGGATGCTTCTGCCTGGGTCCGTGCGTCACGCGGCGTCACGGCATGGCGCACTGGTTGCTCACGATCGCACGGATAGCGCGGCCCCTACCCTGCATTCCAGTTCCTTCACTTACCGCGACATCGGAGCCCCGGCATGAGCGCAACGACTCCTCCCCACGCGGCTCCAGGACTCGCCGCGCTTGAAGCGCGGCTTCGCGAGGACCTCGGCTGGCTCGAGCTGCCCGCGCCTTCCTGGGTTCCCGCACGGACCTCCGACGGGCAGCGCGTGCTCGATGTCGCCATCATCGGCGCCGGCATGGCTGGGCTCGCGGCGAGCGCCGAATTGCGCCTGCTCGGCATCGACAATCAGCGGCTCTTCGATCAGGCGCCGGCCGGCCAGGAAGGCCCGTGGGTCACCTACGCCCGGATGCAGACACTGCGCTCTCCCAAACAACTGACCGGACCCGCGCTGCGCTTGCCCGCATTAACGTTCCGCGCCTGGTACGAAGCCCAGTTCGGCCGCGAGCAATGGAGCGCGCTCTACAAGATTCCGCGTGCGCAATGGATGGACTATCTGCGCTGGTATCGGCGCGTGCTCGATCTGCCGGTACGCAATGACACGCGCGTCGAGAAACTGCGCACGCGCAGCGATGGTCTGATCGAGCTTGCGCTGTTGCATGGCCCGGCCAACGACAGCGGCGCAGCACAGCGCGAAACCGTGCTCGCTCGCCATGTCGTGCTAGCAACCGGCCGTGAGGGCCTCGGCGGCCCGTACGTTCCCGAGGTTGCCCGCGACGTTCCGCGTCATCTGCGCGCACACTCGTCGGATCCGATCGACTTTGCCGCGTTGCGCGGCAAACGTGTCGGCGTGATCGGCGCAAGCGCAAGCGCGTTCGATAACGCCGCTAGCGCTCTCGAGGCGGGGGCTGGACGAGTCGACCTGTTCGTGCGTCGCGCGGCGCTCCCGCGCATCAACAAGCTGACCGGCATCGGCAGTCCTGGCCTCGTTCATGGCTTCGCGAATCTGCCCGACGCGTGGAAATGGCGCTTCCTGCACTATTCGACGCAAACGCAGGCCCCACCGCCGCGCGACAGCGTGCTGCGGGTCGCCGCTCACGCGCAGGCTCATCTGCACCTGGCGAGTCCGCTGACGGGTTTGCGCCACGAAGGCGACACGATCGTCGTCGACACGCCCCGAGGGCAATACACCCTCGACTACCTGATCTTCGCGACCGGCTTTCACTCGGAAATCGACACGCGCGACGAATTTGCGCCCATCGCGCCGCACGTGCGCCGCTGGCGCGACCGCTTTACACCGGCGGCGGAATTGTCGAACGAAGAACTCGCTAGCTCGCCGGACCTCGACCGCAACTTCGCCTTCCAGGAACGCGTTCCCGGGGCCTGCCCGGCGCTCGCGCGCATTCACTGCTTCAATCACGCAGCCAGTCTGACGCACGGCAAGGTCGCCGGCGACATCCCCGCGATCAGCGACGGCGCGCAGCGGCTCGCGCGCGCGATCGCCGCAATGCTGTTCGACGCCGACCGCGATACGCACTACGCGGCGCTGCGAGCTTTCGACACCGCGGAACTCGCGGGAGACGAATGGGACGACGCCGATGCCGCTGCCGGCACCGTGCCCGCCGACACCCCTGCCCTTTAATGGACCCACACCTGATGTCTTCATCCGCTGATTCTGTATCGGCCGCCGCGACCGACGACTTCGTCGCGCAACTCGCGGGACTGTCACCCGACGGTGCGACTGCGGCGCTGCGCGCGTTCCGCGGCGACGCGACGCGTTATACGCAAGGCAGTCACGATGCGCTGTTCTCGACCGAGGTCACCGATCTGACTCTTCGCGAGCGGCTCTACGCGGCCTGGGATGCCGCGTTGCTATCGAACGCTGAGCAGATGGCGCTCGCGTATCGCGAGCGGCTGCTGGCACTGGCGAGCGCTGCTGACGCACAGACCGAAACGACGAACTCGCGACTCGATGCGATCGCCGGGCAACGCGCCGTTGCGCTCGCGTCGATCGCGAAGACCGACCAGCGGCTCGCCGCGATCCTGCTTCACACGGAAGCCCTGACGCTGCGCCCCGCCGCGACCGGCAAACCGGCGCTCTCGACGTTACAAGCGGCTGGCCTCACGACACGCGCCATCGTCGCGCTTTCGCAACTCGTCGCGTTCGTGACGTACCAGGTGCGGGTCGTCGCCGCGTTGCGCGCATTGGAGGCACGAGCATGAGTTCGGATCACGGCTTTACGACGCAAACCCTCGGCTGGTCCGCATGGCTCGATACGGTCGCGCTCGAACAGGCATCGCCCGAGCAGACTGCGGTACTCGAAGCGAGCCACCCGCAAGCGAAGACTTCCGATTACTACCTGTTGCTGGTTCACGAAGCGGAAGTCCTGCGGCAACGATCAGGCGCGTTCAATAGCATCATGTATGCGCCGGGCGGATTGTCGCGAGCGGAGCGCGAGCTCGCGAGCACGGTGGTCTCGCGTGTCAACGGATGCGTGTATTGCGCGTCGGTGCATGCGCAGCGTTTCCAGCAACTTGCGAAGCGCGAGGACGTCATCCAGCAGATCTTCGTCGCTCCTGAAACGGCGGGTACGACCGAACGGGAGCGCGCGATCGTTCGATACGCGATCAATCTCACACTGCATCCGCAGGCGGTCACAGCCGAATCGCTCGATGCGTTGCGCCGCGCGGGACTCGACGATACGCAGATTCTCGATCTCAGTCACGCGATTGCGATCTTCGCCTGGGCCAACCGTTTGATGCTGACGTTGGGCGAACCAGTGTTTCCGGCCTGACCGGGGCCGCCGCGGCATCGACTTCGCAACAGTGCGGTGCCCAGCGAATGGATATGACAATCGCTTCGTTGCCGCACGATGCGATGCATTAGAGACTTGCAGTCCCACTCACTTCGAGAGAATCTGTCATGTACGCCTCGCGTTTCTCCGCGCTGCACCGGCGACTTTTCACGCTCGCCGGCGCGGTAATCGCTTTCTCTCTTTCCGCCGTTTCGTCCGCGGCACCTGCCAGCGGCGAGCCGGTTTTCTTCGGCGTCAGTGGACCGCTGACCGGTCCCAACGCGCAATACGGCGCGCAATGGAAAGCCGGCTTCGACCTCGCGCTCGACGAAATCAACCGCGACGGAGGCATCAACGGCCATCCGCTGCAGTACGTGTTTGAAGACAGTCAGAGTGATCCGCGCCAGGCGGTCGCGATCGCGCAGAAGTTCGTTGACGACAAGCGCATCCTGATCGAACTCGGCGACTTCTCGAGCCCCGCTTCGATGGCGGCCTCGCCGATCTATCAGCGCGCGGGCCTGGTCCAGCTGGGCTTCACCAACTCCCATCCGGACTTCACGAAGGGCGGCGACTTCATCTGGAGCCCGTCGGTCAGCCAGGCGGACGCGCAGCCGCTGCTCGCGGATCTGGCCGTCAAACAGGGCTTCAGGCGCGTCGCCGTGCTGTTCCAGAACACCGACTGGGGTCGCGCCAGCAAGGACGTCTTCGTGAAGGCGGCAGCCGCGCGCGGCGCGCAGGTCATCGCGGCCGAAGGCTACCAGCCCACCGACAAGGATTTTCGCGCGACGCTGCTGCGTGTGCGCGATACCAAGCCCGACGCGCTCGTGCTGATTTCGTACTACTCGGACGGCGCGCAGATCGTGCGTCAGGCGCGCACGAGCGGCATCACCCTGCCGATCGTGGCGGCGAGTTCGGTGTACTCGCCAAAATTCATGGAACTCGGCGGTGACGCCGTGAACGGCGTGACCACCAACACGAGCTTTTTCCCCGGCGACCGCAGCCCTGAAGTCCAGCGCTTCGTTCGCGACTTCGAAGCGAAGTACCATCACGAGCCCGACGCCTTCAATGCGTTCGCCTACGACGCCACGATCATTGCCGCTTATGCGTTGCGCACGGGCGGACCAGATCGACGCGGCGTGCGTGATGCGCTGCCGAAGCTGCATGACGTGCCGAGCGTCGTGTTCGGCAAGGCGACGTTCGACCCGGCGACGCGACGCGTGATCGGCGTGAAGAGCGTCAACCTCGTCGTCGAGAATGGGCAGTGGGCGCTGCTTGGCAGCAAGCCCGCGCTGGCGGCCAGGTAGCGGCCGACATATTCGCGCGGGCCGCCTGCCGATGCGGCTGCGCGCGAGCCGCCTCACGCGGAAAAGAACCGGTTTTCAGGCCTTGGCAGCCCAAGATTCTCGCGCAGCGTCTTGCCTTCGTACTCGCGCCGGAACAGCCCCCGTCTCTGCAGCTCGGGAATGACTTTGTCGACGAAATCGTCGAGGCCCGCCGGAAGATGCGAGAACATCACATTGAATCCGTCCGAACCCTCTTCCAGCAGCCACTGCTCCATCTGATCAGCAATCATCCCGGCAGTGCCGACCATCTCCAGCCCGGAGTATCCGCCGATGCGCTGCGCGAGCTGACGGATCGTCAAGCCATCGCGCTGAGCCCATTCCACCACGCGTTGCCGCGCGGTACGGCTTGCGTTGGTCTCGGGAATTTCCGGGAGTGGCCCGTCCAGATCGAGACCGGACACATCGTGTCCCAACGCGATCGACAATGAAGCGATGCCGCTCTCGTAATGCACGAAAGTATCGAGCCGCTCGCGCGTTTCGCGCGCCTCGTCGAGCGTCTCGCCCACCACGACGAAGGCCGCCGGCAGAATCTTCATGTGATCGCGGGAGCGGCCGAGTTTCTCCATGCGGCTTTTTACGTCGGCGTAGAAACGCTTTCCATCGGCCAGCGTGGTTTGCGCGGTGAACACGACTTCGGCCGTTTCCGCGGCGATCTGCCGTCCAGCTTCAGATGAACCGGCCTGCACGATCACGGGCCAGCCCTGAATCGGCCGAGCAATATTCAACGGTCCTCGCACCGAGAAGTTCGCGCTTTTGTAGTTCAGCACATGCAGCTTTTGCGGGTCGAAGAATGTTCCGCTCGCCGTGTCGCGGATAAACGCGTCATCGGCCCAGCTATCCCACAGACCCGTGACCACATCGAAGAATTCGCGGGCGCGCCGGTAGCGCTCGTCGTGTTCGACGTGCTCGTCGAGGCCGAAATTGAGCGCCGCGTCCGGATTCGATGTCGTCACGAGATTCCAGCCGGCGCGGCCACCGCTGATATGGTCGAGCGACGCGAACCGCCTCGCCACGTGATACGGCGCGTCGAAGGTCGTGGACGCGGTCGCGACGAGACCTAGCCGCTCGGTGACCGCCGCTAGCGCGGGCAACAGCGTGAGCGGCTCGAACGAGGTCACCGTGTGGCTGCGCCTGAGCGCGTCTAGCGGCATGTTGAGCACCGCGAGGTGGTCGGCCATGAAGAACGCGTCGAAGCGGCCGCGCTCGAGCGTCTGCGCAAAACGTTTGAGATGTCCGAAATTGAAGTTGGCATCGGGGTAGGCGCCAGGGTAGCGCCATGCGCCGGTGTGGATGGTCGTGGGGCGCATGAAGGCGCCAAGGCGAAGCTGACGTGACATGAACCGGTATCCATCGAGAACAGGGTCGCGCCAGTGTAATGCGGTTGCGCTGAGGCTGCCTGGCGACAGCTCGATTTCAAATTGCAGCCCGACAGCAGCGACGTTCGAAGCCCGCCGTACGCAGGCGCTTTATGCCTGATGCGCTGCGTACGGACGAATCGATTTCCTTCCTCGCGTGCTTTTCATATGCGCAAACATTGGTTGGATTTGCACCGGCGCCGACTTAACTTCCTGAGTCTGGCGCCGTGGAGCGCAATGCCAATAGCAACCTGTGAGGAAGGAAACAACAGATGAGCCTACGCCCTTTACATGATCGCGTGATCGTCAAGCGTCTTGATCAGGAGACCCGCACGGCGTCGGGAATCGTGATCCCCGACAGCGCCGCGGAAAAGCCCGACCAAGGCGAGATCCTCGCCGTCGGCCCCGGCCGCCGCGGTAACGACGGCAAGCGCGTCGAACCGGATCTGGAGGTCGGCGATCGCGTGCTGTTCGGCAAGTACGCGGGCCAGGCGGTGAAGGTCGACGGCAACGAACTGCTGGTACTGCGCGAGGAAGATATCGTCGCAGTCGTTCAAATCTGAGGAGAAAGCAAACATGGCAGCCAAAGAAGTCGCTTTCAGCGACATCGCGCGTACCAAACTGGTTGAAGGCGTTAACCTGCTCGCCAATGCGGTGAAAGTGACGCTTGGGCCGAAGGGCCGCAACGTCGTGCTCGAACGCAGTTTCGGCAGCCCTGTCGTGACGAAGGACGGTGTGTCCGTCGCGAAGGAGATCGAACTGGCCGACAAGCTGCAGAACATCGGCGCGCAGCTCGTCAAGGAAGTGGCGTCGAAGACCAGCGACGCGGCGGGCGACGGCACGACAACCGCGACCGTGCTCGCGCAGGCGATCGTCCGCGAGGGCCAGAAATACGTTGCGGCGGGCCTCAATCCGCTCGATCTGAAGCGTGGCATCGACAAGGCCGTCATCGCGGCCGTCGAGGAGCTCAGGAAGATCAGCAAGCCCACGACCACCAGCAAGGAAATCGCTCAGGTCGCGACGATCTCCGCGAACGGCGAAGAATCGATCGGCCAGCGCATCGCCGAAGCGATCGACCGGGTCGGCAAGGAAGGCGTGATCACCGTCGAAGACGGCAAGTCGCTCGCAGACGAGCTCGACGTCGTGGAAGGTCTGCAGTTCGACCGCGGGTATCTGTCGCCCTATTTCATCAACGACCAGGACCGGCAGCTCGCCGCACTCGAACAACCATTCGTGCTGTTGCACGACAAGAAGATCTCGAACATCCGCGATCTGCTGCCGATCCTCGAACAGGTCGCAAAGTCCGGCCGGCCGCTGCTGATCATCGCCGAAGACGTCGAAGGCGAAGCGCTCGCGACGCTCGTCGTCAACAATATTCGCGGCATTCTGAAGACGGTCGCGGTCAAGGCGCCCGGCTTCGGCGACCGCCGCAAGGCGCTGCTCGAAGACATCGCGATCCTCACCGGCGGCCAGGTCATCGCAGAAGAAACCGGCTTGACGCTCGAAAAAGCGACGCTCGCCGAACTCGGTCAGGCCAAACGCATCGAGGTGGGCAAAGAAAACACCACCGTTATCGACGGCGCCGGAGAGAAGGTCAGCATCGAGGCTCGCGTCAAGCAGATTCGCGCGCAGATTGCGGAAGCCACCTCGGACTACGACCGTGAAAAGCTGCAGGAACGCGTCGCCAAGCTCGCGGGCGGTGTCGCCGTGATCAAGGTGGGCGGCGCGACGGAGATCGAGGTGAAGGAGAAGAAAGACCGCGTCGACGATGCGCTGCACGCGACGCGCGCCGCTGTCGAAGAGGGTATCGTTCCGGGCGGCGGTGTCGCGCTGATTCGCGTGAAACAGGCGATCGCCGCGCTGCAAGGCGCGAATGCGGATCAGAACGCCGGCATCAACATCGTGCGTCGCGCGCTCGAAGAACCGTTGCGCCAGATCGTCGCCAATGCGGGCGAGGAAGCGAGCGTGATCGTCGCCAGGGTGGCCGAAGGCAGCGGCAACTATGGCTACAACGCGGCCACGGGCGAATACGGCGACCTCGTCGAAACCGGGGTGGTCGATCCGACCAAAGTCACGCGCACGGCCCTGCAGAATGCCGCCTCCGTGGCGAGCCTGCTGTTGACGACCGACGCCACCGTGCACGAAGCCCCGAAACATGCGGCACCGGCTGCGTCGCCGGCGGGGCCGGGAGCCGGCGGTCCCGGCTTTGACTACTAATCGAACTGCTCGAGCCTGCTGACGCCGCGAGGCGTCGGCGCAACGCGCCGCGCATCGCGACCGTCGATGCGCGGCGCGTTGTTTTGAGGGGCCAAGCCGCAACCGCTTCGTGCGCCCTGCCCCGATCCTGATTCAATCCGTCACGGCCTCACGCTGGTAGCGCGACACCGGCTGGCGTAAGCCGAGATGCTCGCGCAGCGTGCGGCCTTCGTATTCGTGGCGAAACAGACCTCTGCGCCGCAATTCCGGCAACACGAGCCGGATGAAGTCGTCGAGACTGTTGGGAAGCAACGCTGGCATCACGTTGTAGCCGTCGGCGCCGTAGTTGACGAAACGCTCCTCGAGCGCATCGGCGATCTGCTGCGGCGTACCGACCAGTTGCCAGTGCCCGCGTGCGCCAGCCACGCGCAGATAAAGCTCGCGGATCGTCAGGTTCTCGCGCCGCGCCAGTTCGAGGGTCAGCGACTGGCGGCTCTTGCTCGCGTTCGTTTCGGGTAGTTCGGGAATCGGCCCGTCGAGCGGATAGCCCGACAGATCGAAACCGCCGGTCAGCGTCGATACCAGCGAGAGACCGACCGCAGGGTCGATCAGTGCCTGCAGCGCATCGAACTTTTCGCGCGCCTCGCGCTCGGTCTCGCCGACGATCGGCATCACGCCCGGCATGATCTTCAGGTCGTCGGGCTCGCGACCGTATTGCGCGAGGCGGCCCTTGACGTCCGCGTAGAACGCGACCGCATCGTCGAGCGTCTGTTGCGCGGTAAAGATGACTTCCGCGGTGCGCGCCGCGAGCGCCTTTCCCGCTTCCGACGACCCGGCCTGCACGACGACCGGCCGGCCCTGTGGCGAGCGTTCGACGTTCAGCGGTCCTCGCACGTTGAAGAACTCGCCGCGATGATCGAGCACATGGCGTTTCGCCGGTTCGAAGTAGCGGCCCGCGGCCTTGTCGCGCACGAACGCGTCCTCGTCCCAGCTGTCCCACAGGCCGTCGACCACCTCCGCGAATTCGACCGCGCGCTCGTAGCGCCGCGCGTGCGCGAGATGTTCGTCGAAGCCGAAGTTCTTCGCCTCGTGCGCGCTCGACGACGTGACGAGATTCCATCCAGCTCGCCCTGCGCTGATGTGATCGAGCGACGCAAACTTGCGCGCGATGTGATACGGCTCGTTGAAGGTCGTCGAAGCGGTGCCAACGAGGCCGATACGTTCGGTCAACGCGGCCAGTGCCGAAAGCAGCGTGATCGGCTCGAACTGGGCCACATAGCTATGCGCGGTGCGGCTCAGGAAATCGACATTGTCGCCGCGCGTGCCCGAGCCGTCGGCGAGAAAGACCAGATCGAACTTCGCGGCTTCCGCAGCCTTGGCGAGCTGCACGTAGTGGCGGAAGTCGCGGCCGGCATCCGCATGCGCGTCCGCATGACGCCACGCGGCGATGTGATGTCCGGTCGGATAGAGAAAAGCGCCGAGGCGCAGATGTCCTTTACGTTGGCTCATGGTCTGTACAAGTCGTTGATCAGGCGGCGAGGCGGCGCAACTCTATGCGCTGGCGCGCCAGCGTTGCGGATTGTGTGGACGGCTCAGTCCGAGGTGCTCGCGCAGCGTCGTGCCTTCGTATTCGCTGCGGAAAATGCCGCGCTGCTGCAAGATCGGCACGACGCCATCGACGAAATCGCGCAATCCGCCGGGCAGCGCGTCGGGCATCAGGTTGAAACCATCGGCGGCACCGCCCTCGAACCAGCGCTGGATGTCGTCGGCGATCTGCTCGGGCGTGCCGACCATCACCCGGTGGCCGGTGCCGCCCGCCAGCGAGCGGATCAGCTCGCGCACGGTGCGGCCGTGACGGCGCGCCTCGGCGAGCGTCGCGTGAAAGAAGGTGTAGTAGTTGCCGTTGCCGGCGCCGGGCAGCGCGAGATTCGAAGTGACGGCCACGATGCGCGATCGGATGCACTTTCGACACGTCGACGAAGCGGCCACCGGACTTGTTGCCGACGAACGCGTCGTCTTCCCAGCTATCCCACAGCGCCTTCACCACTTCGGTGAATTCGGCGGCCCGCTCGTAACGCTCGGCATGGTTCGGTACCGCGTCGCGGCCGAAGTTGCGCGCCGACGGCAGATCGGCGGTGGTCACGACGTTCCAGCCGGCCCGGCCGTTGCTGACGTGATCGAGCGTCGCAAAGCGCCGGGCAATGTTGTACGGCTCGTTGTAGCTGGTCGAGGCGGTGCCGATCACGCCGATGTGAGTCGTCGCCGCGGCGATGCAGGCGAGTAGCACTGTCGGTTCGAGTGCGGTGATCGGGCGGAAGTCGATCTGATCGACGATCGCCGCGTTGTCGGCGAGGAATACCGCGTCGAGCTTGCCCGCCTCGGCGATCCGCGCGACGTGAACGTAGTGGTCCACATCGATGAACGCTCGCGGATCGGCCTCTTCGAGCCGCCACGCCGATGGCACGAAACCCGAGTGCAGGATGTTGACGTTCAGATGCAGACGGCGCGGTGCAGCGCGTGCCGGAAGCTGACTCATAGGCGATTTCCCTCGCTTTGGCTCAGTGGACTTTAGGAAAGCCGTGCCGCTCGGCGAGCAGATCGAGGATGCGGTGCGGATCGGTGATGAAGCGCCGCTCACCGAGCGACTCGGCATCGGCAGGCGCGGGCAGCTCGTCGCCAAATACGAGCGTTGGCAGCCCCTGATGCGCTTCATCGAGCGCTTCGATCACGGCCTTGCGTGGCCGCTCGAACGGCACGCGCAGCAGGTCGAGCCGCGCGACGCGCGCGGGGTCGCTCGCGAGCAGCCCCTCGATCGGCGCGCCATGCGGACATATGAAACGCTCACCCGGATGGCGGGGATCGGTGAAGCCCGGTTCCAGCAGGATCAGAAGGTCTCGACTCATTTTGTAGGTTTCCTTGCGAATTCGATCGCGAGCTTGTTGGAAGACTGGCGGCGCTATCTCGTCGCCGCAAAGATTGCGGATGGATCTGCCTGCCTCACGGCTCGTGCTAGAAAACACGCCCTTCCGTCAGGTGGGTCGTCACGCCGTTCAATTCATAGTCGCCGATCACGCGCGCCTTGTGCTGCAGCGGGTTGTGATTGAAGATCGTGCGCAGATTGCGCCAGTGCCGGTCGAAGTTGTGTACGCGCGACGTGACCGACGCGCCGCCCGCCTCGAACATCCGTTCGGCCGCGTAGAGCGCGAGCTTGCTGACGACGAGCTGCGTGCGGGCAGTCGCCATCGAGCTCTCCAGCACGAGCGCGTCGGCGTCGGCGGCGCCCTCGCGGATCGCCCGCGCCGAGCGGTCGAGCACGCGTGCGTTATCGCGCACGAGCGCGTCGATCGTATGGCTGTGCGCTGCCAGGTCGCCGATCGCCTGCTGGATGAAGGCATCCTCGTGCGCGGACGGCGCGGGGCTGTGCAGCACGGGACGGCCATGCTGCAATACGTAATGCTTCGCATCGGCGACGACGTTGCGTACGATGCCCGCCGCCACCGCCACCAGATGCAGTTGCCGCAACGCGCCGCCATGACGCCCAACCAGCGCCGTCTGCACACGTGGTGTCACTTCGTCGTCGCGAACCAGTAACTCATCGAATTCGAGGCTGCCGCTCGCCGTCATGCGTTGCCCCATGCCGTCCCAGTCGTCTAGCACGCGCAGGCCTTCGCGCTTCACCGGTACGATCGCGAGCACCGGGTCGCCGTTCTCGTCCTGCAGGTTCAGGCGCGCGAAGTCGGAGAACGCCGTTCCGGTCGCGTAGTACTTACGGCCGCTCAGGCGGTAGTGCGCACCGTCGCGGCGCAGCCGGGTCGTGATTTCGCCGGGGCGCGCGGTGCCCAGTTCCGTCGAGGCGCCGCCGAAAATCGCACCATCGGCGATGCGTTGTATCTGGGTTTCGTTGAATGGTGTGCGTGGCGACAGCATCAATGCTTCGACCTGATCGAAGTGGATGCGTAGCGCGTGTGCGAGATTGCTGTCCGCGGCCGCAAGCGTCGCGATGACCGCGAACTCGTCTTCGAGCGAACCACCGAGGCCACCCCATTCGAACGGCAGGCGCAGGCGTGCGAGACCGGAGCGGCGCAACGATGCGAAACCGTCGAACGGTAATTCGCGCCGCGCTTCCCGCGACGCGGCGTTCTCTCCGATGGTGCTCGCTAGCGCGGGCAGCGACGCGAGCGCGGCGTGAAGTCGCTCGTCAGCAGCGGTGTTCCGCTGATCGGATGCAGGCATTCGTCGTTCCTCATGCTGGACAGGCAGACCGGCAAACGTGTGCCAGACGTCGACGTTCATCGACAGGACAGCGTGCCAGTATAGGGACGCGGGTTGCCGCAGATAACAACCGATTTGCGCTTACGTTATTCGCGTGTCTGCAATGAAAATGCACTGTGCCTTCTGTGTGCGGCGCGCACCACGCGAATCTGCACAAACCCCGTGGGCAACTGAGGATACAGCGATGGCCATGTCTGCCATAACGGCCGCAAGCATGCTGACGCAGGATGCAAGCCGTGCAGGAAAACCGGCGCACTTAAAGAATCAGAAATGCCTGCCCTGCCCGCGTCGCGGGCGGCGGGAAATAAGAGTAGGCCCGACGATCGTCGGGCGAAACGGGGATGAAGTTCGAGACCGCTTCCATGTCGCTTCAGGAGGCGCGAGGCACGACGCCAGTCGGCGCCATGCCTCGCGTAAGAGAACGACTGATGCCGTGCAGAACCGTTCAGGCCCGCCGTGCGGACAGATGGCGAATCACCGACACCATCGCGTCCACTTCATCGCACGTGTTGTAGAACGCCAGCGAAGGACGCACCGTCGCTTCCAGTCCAAAACGACGCAGGATCGGTTGCGCGCAGTGATGTCCCGAGCGCACCGCGATACCTTCTTGCGACAGCGCACGCCCAACCTCTTCGGTTTCGTATCCCTTCAGCACGAAAGACAGCACGCTCGCCTTATCGCGCGCGGTACCGACGAGCCGCACCCCCGGGACGGGCGCGAGCGCATGCGTCGCGTACTCCAGCAGATCGTGCTCATAGCGCGCGATATTCTCGATGCCGACGCGCTCAACGTAGTCGAGCGCGGCGCCGAGTCCCACCGCGTCGGCAATATTGCCGGTGCCTGCCTCGAAGCGGTTCGGCGGCGGCTGGAACACCGTGCGCTCGAACGTCACGTCGGCGATCATGTTGCCGCCGCCCTGCCAGGGCGGCATGTCGTCGAGAATCGCGCGCTTGCCGTAGACCACGCCGATGCCCGTCGGACCGAAGATCTTGTGACCCGAGAACACGAAGAAGTCGGCGTCGAGCGCCTGCACGTCGACGCGCATGTGCGAGACCGACTGCGCGCCGTCCACGAGCGCCTTCGCCCCAGCCCGGTGCGCGAGTTCGACGATCTCGCGCACCGGCACCACCGTTCCGAGCGCATTGGATACCTGGGTAACCGAAACGATCTTCGTGCGGTCGTTCAGCAGCTTGCGGTATTCATCGAGCAGCACCTGCCCCGAATCGTCGACGGGAATCACGCGCAGCTTCGCGCCCGTTTGCGCCGCGAGTTGCTGCCACGGCACGATATTGGCGTGATGTTCGAGATGCGACACGACGATCTCATCGCCGGCGCCGACGTTCTGCACGCCCCACGACTTGGCGATCAGATTGATCGCCTCGGTCGTGCCGCGCACGAACACGATCTCGTCCGGCGACGACGCGCCGATGAAGCGCTGCACCGTGCTGCGGGCGTTTTCGTAGGCATCCGTCGCACGGCCCGCGAGCGTATGCGCGGCGCGATGGATGTTCGAGTTTTCGTGCGCGTAGAAATACGCGAGCCGGTCGATCACGGACTGCGGTTTTTGCGTCGTCGCCGCGTTATCGAACCAGATCAGCTGCCTGCCGTTCACGCGCTCCTGAAGAATCGGAAAATCACGGCGAATCGCGTTGACGTCGAACGGCGGGCGGCCTGCCGGTGTGCCTGCCGCGAGCGCGCGTGAATCGGCGTTGCCCTGCGTGCCCTCGACGAAGTACGGCGCGCCGCCACGCGGCAAGCCAAGCGGATCGTCAACCGGCGCGAAGCGATGAATCGACAGCAACTCGCGCAACTCGTCCTCGCGAGGAAGTCCGAATGAACCGGGTGCGGCAGCGCCGCTCGCTGGCAACGCGATCTGCTGATCGGGACGCGACCAGCCATGCGCCGGCGCCTGCATGAAATAGTAGGGCGAGGCGGACGCCACGCGATCTTGCGCGGGTGGCCGTGATGACGCGGACGGCTGCTGCGCACTGCCCGCAGCGCCTGGCGCCCCGTCCAGCACCGGCGGCACGCCGAGCGCGGTTCCGCCGGCGCGCGGCTCGAGCGCGGGCGCAATCGTCGCGA
This sequence comes from Paraburkholderia sp. BR10923, assembly GCF_040948765.1. Lineage (NCBI taxonomy): Bacteria > Pseudomonadati > Pseudomonadota > Betaproteobacteria > Burkholderiales > Burkholderiaceae > Paraburkholderia > Paraburkholderia sp. BR10923. The sequence goes on from NZ_JBFPKO010000011.1 coordinate 205,844, forward strand.
CATTGTCGGGCAGGCCGTTCTGCGCGGTCGCATGCGGCACCAGTGCCGGAGCGCGGTTGACGAGCGACAGCACATGCGTGGGCGCCGAAGGCAGCAAATTCGCACCCGGCACCTTGCCTTGCGGCAATGACAGGCCTGGCACACCCGTGCCGGTGCCACCGGGACCGGCGAGCGGCGAACCCGCCGGAGCCGGATTGCCGAGCGACGACAGAATCGGCGCGGCCGCCGGCAACGCCGATGCGACTCCGCCAACCGCGCCGCTACCTGCCGACACGTCCGGTGCGGGCGCGCCGCCCGGCAACGCGCTGAAGAACTCGGTCGCGAGGAGTGCGAGCAGCGCCGGATCAGGCAGTCCCGCCGGCAACACGGACGGCGGCACCGCTGACGATGCCCCCGCGCTGAGCGGACTACCGGTAGGTGTCTGGATAGTCATGGTATTTGCCGATCTCTACGTCGTCGAGCACTGCGAGCGCATCGGGTGAATGAACGGCGAGCGAGCAATACAGCGAGATCAGATACGATGCGATCGCCTGGTTGTTGATGCCCATGAAACGCACCGACAGCCCCGGCCCCTGCTCGCCGGCGACGCCCGGCTGATAGAGACCGACCACACCCTGACGCTTGTCGCCGACACGCAGCAGCAAAATCTTCGTCTTGCCATCGGCGACCGGCACCTTGTCCGACGGAATCAGCGGAATGCCGCGCCACGTGATGAACTGCGAGCCGAACAGGCTGACCGTCGGCGGCGGTACGCCACGGCGCGTGCACTCGCGGCCGAACGCCGCGATCGCGAGCGGATGCGTGAGAAAAAACGCCGGCTCCTTCCAGACTCTCGTCAGCAGCTCGTCGAGATCGTCCGGTGTCGGTGCGCCCGTCAGCGGAAATACGCGCTGTTCTTCATCGACGTTCGCAAGCAGACCGTAGTCCGGATTGTTGATGAGCTGGCTTTCCTGTACTTCCTTGATCGTCTCGATCGTCAGACGCAGTTGTTCCTTGATCTGATCATGCGGGCTGCTGTAGAGATCGGAGATCCGCGTGTGCACGTCGAGAACCGTGCTGACCGCATTGAGGAAGTACTCGCGTGGGTTTTCCTCGTAAGGAACGTACGTCGTGGGCAGCGTGCTTTCGTCTTCGCGCGCGGTGCAGGCGGCCTGAACGGCTTCCGGATCCTTCACTCGGTTCAGACGATAGATGCCCGCCTCGACGGGCACCCATTGCAGCAGATGGGTCAGCCAGCGTGGCGTGATGGTGGAAAGCTGCGGGACTGTTTTAGTGGCGTTGGCTAATTGCCGTGCTGCGTTATCGCCGAGCGCGGTCTGGCCGCTCGCTGACGTCGACATACGAAGGCTCCAGGGTTTATAGAAGAAAAACGGGAATGCTTATGACGGCAGGGAATTATCAGGAGACTCAAATACTGGCTCAACATGCTATAGCCATCATCACGCGTGCAACGGGCCCTGCTTCCCGTCGCGACGCGGCTTACCTGTGCCCGTGAAGCACTGCGGATTCAATCCTGGAGCGCAACGATCAGGCGGGAAGCCGGGATGACGCGGCGCCCTGCTCGTACGCGGACGCCTCGGCCGTCGGCGGCGCGCACAGCAGCGTCGCGATCGGCACGTTGAGCGCGCGCGCCAGCTTGTCGGCCGTAACGATCGACGCGATCGCACTACCCCGTTCGATCTCGCCGACATACGACCGGTTTAGCCCCGCAAACTCGGCAAGCTGCTCCTGCGACCACGACAGCGCTTCGCGCAAGGACCGCACCGTCGCCCCGAAGTCGCGCACAAGTGCTGTCATCCCGGTACCTCCGCCGATATCGCGTTGGCGGCCGGCGCCGCCGCTCGCGCCGACTCACTGCGCAGTACCGCCTGGCTGACGTGCGAGCCCGGCGCGACATCGTGCGTGATCCACACGTTGCCGCCGATCGTCGCGCCACGTCCGATCGTCACACGGCCAAGAATCGTCGCGCCCGCGTAGATGACGACGTCGTCCTCGACGATCGGATGGCGCGCAAGCCCCTTCTCGGGGTGACCGTTTTCGTTGAGCGGAAAGCGCTTCGCGCCGAGCGTCACCGCCTGGTACACGCGTACCCGCTCGCCGATCACGGAGGTCTCGCCGATCACGACACCGGTGCCGTGATCGATGAAAAAGCCCGAGCCGATTCGCGCACCTGGATGGATGTCGATACCGGTTTGCGCATGCGCGAGTTCAGCGACGATCCGCGCGAGCAAGGGCAGGCCAAGGCAATAGAGTTCGTGAGCGAGCCGATGATGGATCATCGCGAGCACGCCGGGATAGCACAGCAGCACCTCGTCGACGCTGCCGGCCGCGGGATCGCCGTGGTACGCCGCGATCACATCGCTGTCGAGCAGCGAGCGAATCGCGGGCAGGCGCCGCGAGAATGCGCGGATTGCTTCGATCGCGCGGCCTTCTATCGCCTCGCCATCGATTCTTTCGCGTCGTGCCGCGTATTGCAGTTCGAGCCGCGCCTGCGCCAGAAGACCGTTCAACGCTGCATCGAGCGCGTGCGCGACGTAGAAGTTTTCACTTTCCTGTCGCAGGTCGGGCGGCCCGAGCCGCATTGGAAACAGCGCGCCCTTCAGCGCGTCGATGACGGTTGCGAGTGCGTCGCGCGACGGCAAATCGCGGCCGCCTGGCTCCAGCGCGCGACGCTGCACGTCACGCCATTGTTGCCGGACCGTTTGTAACGATCCGGCGATGTCGTCGATATCGAATGCCGCCACTGCCATGCTCCCTGTGATTGATGACCGGCACGCGGCTCGTCAGGCTGCGCCTCGTCGCGCGAAGCGCGCGCATCCCCGAAGGCGCCAACAAGCCCGCGCTAGTCCTGCACCCACGGCAGATCGTGAAAGCGCCAGCCATTCACTGCGCCGCGATGCTGGCCGTCGTTCAGATCCCCTTCGAAACCTTCCAGCACGTTGAAAACCTGCGTGAAGCCCGCCTTGGCCGCCGCTTCGGCCGCCAGCGCCGAGCGATTGCCGCTGCGGCACAAAAGCAGAACGACCGCGTCCTTGCCAGTTTTCGCTTCGAGCTCGCGCACAAAACGCGGATTGCGCGTGAGACTCGTGCCCGTCGCCCACGGCACGTGCACCGTGCCCGGCACATGGCCGACGAACTTGCGCTCCTCTGCCGTTCGCACATCCACCAGCAGCGCAGCGCCACTGGAAAAAAGCGCCCATGCGTCCTGCGGCGCGACGCCGCCGGCATAAGGGAGCCCTGCCGTTGCCGCCTTTTCGCGTGCCGTCTCGAGCTCTGCGTGGACCGGTCGTTGTTCGAGTACTGCTGTCATGTCGCCTCCTTGGTGATGGAAAGTGCCGCCACAGCGCGGCAAACCGTCTATAGCCATCAGAAGCGATCATGAGCCAGGCGGTAGGGGCAACAGAACCAATCAAATTTCATTTCTAAAGATCGGCAAATGGAATGGAGGTGTCCGAGTCCGGCCGGGGCGGCCGGTCAGCCAGCGCGCTGTTTCGTTCGCAATGTTGCCGGGCGTCGCACCAAATAAATCAGGCAAATACGCCGGCTCTCAAAGCATGTCAATCACGCGCGCGTGCCGGTCGCTCGAGGCCTCTTCGCGGTCACTCGATGAGATGCCCTGGCGACCCGCCTTGCGCACCCAAACCACGCACGTCGAATGGACTGCCGGTATAGGTTCTGCTCGATTCGGTAATCGCGCGCTTGCCCGGTATCAGCGGAAACACCAGTCCCGCGAAGCGCACGGCCTCCTCCAGATACGGGTAGCCAGACAGCACGAACCGGTCGACGCCGATCTCCATGTACTCGCGCAACCGCTCGGCGACGATCTGCGGATCGCCGACCAGCGCAGTCCCCTGGGATCGGGCGCCGCGGCCCAAACTCTGTAAACTGGTTGAACACCGGATGTTGGCACGCATCGTGGCAGACAAACTCCAGCTGGAGTGGTCGCCTCAGCGGAACGCCGGAGGGCTCAGGCGCGCATACCCGGGCAACGAGGATTTCCACGTGTCACACGAGACCATCTATCGCAGTCTCTTCATCCAGGCACGCGGTGCCCTGAAGAAGGAGCTGCTGGAACATTTGCGGCGTACTCGGGCCATGCGCCGTTCGCGCCATCACACGCAGAAGACGGATGATCACGGCAGGATTCGCGACACGGTATCGATCAGCGAACGTCCAGCGACAGTTGAAGACCGCGCGGTACCGGGACACTGGGAAGGTGATCTGCTGTGCGGTAGCGCGAACAGCCAGATTGCGACGCTCGTCGTGCGCCAGACACGCTATGTGATGCTGGTGAAGATAGCCAGTAAGGACAGCGAGACGGTCATCAATGCACTCATCAGGCATGCCGGCAAGTTGCCACAGGAACTCTATAGATCGCTAACATGGGATCGTGGAACGGAGATGGCCAACCACATGCGGTTCACCGTTGCCACAGACATTGCCGTCTACTTCTGCGACCCGCAACATCCCTGGCAGCGTGGTTCGAATGAGAACACCAATGGACTATTGAGGCAGTACTTCCCGAAAGGTACCGATCTGTCAGTGCGTTCACAGGCCAAACTCGACGCCGTGGCAGGACGCCTTAATGAGCGTCCCAGGAAGACCCTGAACTACGAAACGCCAGCCGAACGATTCCAACGGACTATTGCATCCACCGGTTGAATCCGCCCCGAATTGTGTGCGTAGCACGACCGTCAGGTTTTGGAGTAGTGCAGCAAAATCCAACAGAGGGTTTCCTCGGGGCACTGCAGCGCAGCTCGCGGCCGACTGTTCGCGTTCAACCTGACTCACCGTATGCCGCCGCCTTGTCGTACTAGTGAAGCGGCGCCTTCCTGATTGGCTAAACCGACGGGTCTAAAAAGGCCGGAAAACGGACAGAGGCAATGGCAGTATCCTGCTTTGCTCGGTATAACACACAGGGACGAAAAACAATATTGGCGTCGCATGACAAGCCGCGGCCAATGATAGATTCGGGCTCTTCATCATTCGTGCGCCGCGCGGGGGTATTTCTCGCTAGATGGACAGGCTAACGCATCGGATGTTCGAAATTTACCCTCGTCTATAATTCACGAGCCAGAACATCAATGATCGCACGGAGCCCTATTTTATGAGTCAACCCCGCGGACGACATGCGGGACCTCGGGACAGCGGCCAACGCCAACCTCGTCACATGAAAAAGTCACCGCCCAACAGGCAGGGACAAACGTACGTGAAGGCACCGCCTCGAGACTCCACTCAGACTGCGTCGATTTTCAAAACACGATCATTTCAGTTTCTCGTCGATGCCGTGGGCGCAGAGAATATCGCGCTCGGACTCGACTCGAACATGACGCGAGTGGCCGAACTGATGAAGGGCGAAAGATTCACGCCCGAGACCGCTTTTCATATGGAAACCACGCTTGGGCTTCCGCACGGTTTCTTTGACCAGCCCCATCCTGCGCTCGCGCCCGAAACCATCGCCCGTCTGAAGTCACCGCTCGACTTTGTCAAACCAGACGACGAGCCCGAGGTGGAGTCTGAAACGCCCGTACCGGCTTCCGCCCCGAACGGCGGCCAACAACCCATGCTGGAAGATAACCTGTCCGAGGAAACGGAAATGCCAAAGAAAGCAACGGGCGGGTCGCCGGTGACCGTCAAAAAGAGTCGAAGCCAGATGGCCAGACCGACTGGCACCCATGCACCAGGAAAAGATTCATCTTCGAAATCCAGAGCCTCTTCTGAAGCGACCCGGCAGCACCCGCTGGCGTTAGACGACAGCGCTACGGTCGAAAACATTCGACGGCAGAACCTCCACGTCCTTACGGGTCGCAACGGATCCAAAGCGCGACTTGGTGTAGTCCTATCCATGACCAAGTCAAACATGGCACATCGGCTATATGGCAAGAAGCGCATGGACGATGTCGAGGCGAACCGTTTCACGGAGCGACTTGGTTTGCCGACTGGCTGGTTGGACTCGCCCCGCTCGGAAGCGGAGATTCCCGAGTCGGTGTCACGGCTGCTCACTCCTGCTTCACGCGGACGTGCGTCCGCGGATCAACACGAGCCGATTGCGGCCACCGCGAACGACGATGCGTCAGGAACACCCGTGAATTCGAAGGTGCACACGCGGCGCGCGCGGACGGGCGTCCCGGTTGAGCCAGAAAGCGCCTCCCCTGCTTCAGCGGGTGTCGGAGAAGCGACAGAGGCAATCGTCGTCAGCCAGCAAGATCACATAAGCGGTGCCTCCGCCGAGGCCGCCGGTCGCTCCTCTGAAGGCAGTGATGGCAAGCTGCCGGTGGTCACACCGCCCACCGCTCAATTGCTTCCAGCCGCTGCAATCCCGCAGCAAAACCCCGTGTCGCTCCCCGCTTCCGTCACCAGCCTGGACAACCTTGTCGGTATCGCGCCAATCGCGGAAGCGTTGATCAAGACGCTGGCAGGTAAGGCACGCACGGGCCGATTGGACGAATTGAAGGCTCTGGAACTTCTGCAGCAGGCAGTCCTGCTGTGAGTCGTCGGTAGCGTACGACGATCCGCTGTCCGATGAGGCGTGAAGCGCATTGAGCCGTCCGGGCCCGGTGCGCTCCACAACGGCCTATGCGCTCGACGATCGGGAGCGCCTGCCGTCCCTGAAACAGCGCAACCCGCTTATGCACGAGTCTACGCGTTAATGGTCGAGAAATGGCCGAAGCCTGGCGGCGCGACTCGGGTCCATCAGTTTTCGCATTGCCTTGCTTTCGATCTGCCGGATGCGTTCGCGCGTCAGGTCGAACTGTTTGCCCAGTTCCTCGAGCGTATGGTCAGTCGATGTATCGATCCCGAAACGCATCCGCAACACCTTCGCTTCACGCGGCGACAATGCATCGAGCGCCTCATCGATTGCGACGCGCAGGTTCGCCTGCACGGCCGCATCTGCGGGCGATGTCGCCATCGGATCTTCGATCATATCGCCAAGTGTCGCGTCGGCATCCTCACCCACTGGCGTCTCGAGCGATACGGGTTGCCTCGCGACCTTCAACATGCCGCGAACCTTCTCTTCCGGCAGTTCCATGCGCTGCGCCAACGCGGCAGGATGAGCCTCGCGTCCGGTTTGCTGCAGGATCTCGCGGGAAATCCGGTTCAGCTTGTTGATCGACTCGATCATGTGCACCGGCACCCGGATCGTGCGGGCCTGATCCGCAAGTGAACGCGTCACTGCCTGCCGCACCCACCATGTTGCGTAGGTTGAAAACTTCCAGCCGCGTCGATATTCGAATTTGTCGACGGCTTTCATCAGGCCGATATTTCCTTCCTGGATGAGATCCAGAAAGTGCATGCCCCGGTTCACGTATTTTTTCGCAATGGAGATCACGAGCCGCATGGCACGCTCCAGACCGGTTTGAATCAGTCTAGGGCATATTCGTCATTTGTCCAGGTGCCCACAACGCCTTAGGGTTCGGACGATCCGGAGACCGGTCACGCTCTCATCATCATGAGTCAGCGCGTAAATCAGAGCGCGCGAAATCAACCTCCTTACTTTCGATGACCCCGCCCAAGCGACCCGGCGCCCTTTGATTGCTCCAGTACATATTGGTATGGCTGATCACCGCATCTGGTGACGGCGCGCCTCTTTGCGGCATGTCCTCTGTCGTATGGGCATCGCCGACCAGCGTCGCGTCATAGCCGCGCGCGAGTGCACCATGGAGCGTTGATCGAACGCACATGTCCGTCTGCGCACCGGTCACAATGAGCTGACCAACGCCGAGCCTCGACAGCACCTGCTCCAGATCGGTGTCTTCGAACGCGTCGCGATAACTCTTTTCGGCAATCGCCTCCCCTGGCGCCGGAACGAGTTCGGCAAATTGAAGAAAGAATGTATCTCAGCGGGATCTCCTGCTCAGAATGCGGCACTCACCGGACAGTCGTACCTATCGCAACAGTGTTGGCGCCGCCGCCTCGCCTTGCCGATCACAGTCGCTGCACCGTGAGACTTTCCATCACGTAAGGCGCGAACCGGAAGTCGCGGATCGCGATGATACGGTCGTCGTCGGTCCAATCCAGCAGGATGACATATGCCACGCCCGCGTCGGCCACTACCGGATCGGTAGCCAGCAGCACCGGGCGATGCTCGGCCCAGCCCAATGACAGCGAACAGCCGATCGACTCCGCATACCGCGTGAAGTAGACCGAGACGTCTTTACGGCCCGCCAGACGCGCTCGACTCACGAGGTCGAGACGGACTTCTTCGGCGAGCAGATCGCGTAACGCGTCGAAGTCGCGAGCGTTGAAACGCTCGGCGTAAGCGCGCAGCCGCTCGAGGTCGGCTTCGGCGAGGCGCGGTAGCGCGGCGTCGGATACGCCGACCAGTTCCCTGAGCCGACCGCGCCCCCGGTGCAGCGCGGCCTTGACTGATGGAACGCTGACACTCAGGATCGCTGCCGTTTCCGTTAGCGAATAGCCAAGTACATCCGCAAGGACCACGCAAGAGCGCTGAACGACGGACAGATGCAGAAACATCGCGAGACTCGCGGTCGCCGCCACTCTCGCATCGGCCTGGGCGCCGTGGTCCGTCAGATTCGCCAGCGCCTCGTCGGACTCCTGGTGGCCTTGTCGCTTGCGGCGGCGCAGTGCATCCAGCGCCGCGTGATGAGCAATGGCCAGCAACCAGCTTTCCGGGTGCAAAATCTCGCCGGCTGCCGAACAGGCCGCGACCGCATTGGACAGCGTCTCCTGAACGACGTCTTCTCCATCGAAAGCCGAGCCCATCATGCGCGTGCAATACCGATGCAGACGCGGGCGCATCGCCGCCATCAGTTGAGTGAGTTCATTCGCATCCAAAGCCGAATCCTCCGGTTGATCCCGCACCCCGATATCGAATAGACGTTCCCGCTCACCCAAAGGATGCGGTCCGGAAAAACTTTTTTGCGCGCATCCTTTAGCTTGTCGCCGTCGTCTTTACGGTTATCGGACCACACCGGCGCCGATAACCGTGAAAGGAAGAAATCATGCAACGACTGACACTGGTGCGCTACACCATCAAACCCGAACAAACCGCGGAAAACGAAGCGCTGTCGCGGGCTGTGTTCGATAGCCTCCGGGATACGGCGCCCGAACACACCGCCTATGCGCTGTTCAGAAACGGCCGTGAATTCATTCACCTCTTCGTGAATCTCGCCGCTGACGATTCGGCAGCCGTCACCGAGCTTCCTGCCTTCAAGGCATACCAGAAAGGTCTCACGGAACGCCTGGAAGCGCCCGTCGAAGTCTTGCGATTGGGCGTCGACTTACTGGACTCGTACGGTTTGCCAGACGATTCGGCGGCACGTTGAATCGGAGGATGCGCTTCGGATATTGCGGCGCTAGTCAACATCACTGGCGCCGCCGACGTACACCAGGCCCGAGGCGTCGCAACGGGGTGGTTTGCCCGATAGCCTGGAGATCCTCTATTTCGCCGGATTTCCCTGCTGATGGTTGACGGTGCCCGTCCAAGCCTGCTGGCCACCGAACGGGTCGAGTCCCGGCTACCAGTGAGCGTGAAATCTCCTCGCGCTCGGCCAACGTCAACGCCAGTCTGGAACGACGTCGTAGTGCCGGCCGTATTCCACCTGTCTGCGCCAGGATTCCCTGCACCGACGAGTGATTCCGATCGAACAGTTGCGCAATATGCTGAAGCGACTCGCCTTTCTGCCAGAGCTCACACATTAACGCTTTCTGGCTTTCGCTATCCGCTTTAGTGAACGGCCATTTCGAGTTGAACGCTCGCCACACCCCTCGGCCCGGATAGTCACGCTGCGCGGTCCGACCACGCCGAAGATGTCGGTTTGCCTGTCACAGCCTGTTGCTGTCGAATCCTGTTAGCGGCGACTGGTTGACATTGACCAACAACTGCTCAGTAACTGAGCCGGCCGTACGGCAAGAGCAGTTTGGCGGTCAGGGATACTCTGTCTAGAATATCTGGGAGCCGACGCTGCGAACTTTCGCGCGACGTGAAGTTGAAGAAGGGGGCGCCATGAAGGCGGCAATTATTGGCTTCGTTGCCCAATTTGCTTTCCTATTTGCGCTCGCGTGTCTGTCGAGAGCCGGACTAGCGCAAGTGGTTCGGACCGAGGTCATTCCGGTCCCGTCTGTCACGATGACGGATCAGGAATTCCTGAACGGTCTCGAGGACGGGCGGCCGGTCACGATCGCGGGCGAACTTCGACTTCACAAGGCTGGAGTCGAACGATTTCCGCTAGTTGTCCTGCTGCACGGTTCAGGCGGAATTGGCAGTTCGGTGACCGACTGGGAGCAGGATCTACTCGCAATGGGCGTCGCCACTTTCGTTTTGGATAGCTTCTCCGGACGCGGCATCATCAGCACAAACAACGATCAGGCTCAGTTGCCTCGTCTGGCGCAAGCCGAGGACGCCTACCGCGCGCTCGCAATTCTTTCGAAACACCTCAGGATCGACCCGGCAAGGATCATGATCATGGGATTTTCGCGAGGCGGACAAAATGCACTCCATGCAAGCTTGAAGCGGTTCCAACGATTGCATGCCTCACCCGGGACGGAGTTCGCGGCCTATGTTGCGTTCTATCCAGACTGCACCTACACGTATCGTGAAGATGACGAGCTGGTTGCGAAACCAGTAAGAATATTCCAGGGCAGCGCAGACAACTACAACCCAGTTGCTCCATGCCGTGCATACGTAGAACGACTAACGGCAAAAGGTAACGATGTTCAGTTGACCGAGTACCCAAGGGCCAATCATGTCTTCGACTCGGTTGCTCTCAGGCAGCCGGTTCAGCTTCCGCAGGCGCAAACGACTAGAAATTGCAGGACCATCGAGCTGGAGAAGGGGCTGCTGGTCAACGCCCGGACGAGGGAGCCCTTTACATACAATGACCCTTGTGTCGAGCGCGGGGTGACGACGGCTTACGACGAACAGGCGGCAAGGGAGGTGAAGCAAGCTGTTCACGAGATAGTGATGACAGTGCTAAAGCCCAGCGTTGCCGCTTCAACGGCCCACCCGTGATTATTGGGGCACGCCCCGGTCTGGGCTGCGGCGGCGGCTTCAGATAAAGGGATGACTGTTGTACCGCTCAAAGCTATCGCACAGAAAGCGCCAAGTTCTACGTCCCTAACGGTGTCCGCGTGTCCTCAGTTACAGGGGCAACTCCAAATGCGCACCCTTATCTGACAAAGCAACGTTGCCCTCCTCCACACCTAGGAACTCTCGGATCACCTGCTCGGCATCTTCGTTCGACCCGATCGACTGGAGATATTTTCTGTGCGCTGTAACGGGTTGGTCGAATCGCATCGTCGAGATCATTGCCGCGTATCGCAGCGCCTGCAGCTCCATGTGGCCATCGTTGTCACGCTTGAGCTCCACGACTACGAGCTGGGCCTGATCGTCAAGACAGAGCAGGTCAATGCGCCTGTTCGCCCCGACCCAGTCTCCAAACTCTTCCGCAAGCACCATCGTTTTGACGTTTGGCGTAATCGCGGCTATGTGCGAACGGATGGCCTTCTGAATGTTTTGACGCTCGATTATCCCGAGCTGCGCGAACGTCTGAGGCCTGATTTCTTGAAGGCTTTCGCCGGTCATCTCGTACAGCGCCATCAAATTCCCCTGTATGAACTGTGGCAGTGTTCGCCGTCAGTGTGCGAAGGTCTCGCGCCCGGCGCTAGTCATCTTTCAGGAAGGCCTCATAGTGGTAAACGCAGAGACCATTGTAATCTTCATCCCCTGGGTCCGAGATCCGTTGTAGACCACCATAACGGACGTTGATTCTCTCTCCTTTCCGTAAGCAATGGCCTGATCGATACGCTCCTGCGAGAAACCCTGCGTGGCAGGAGCAGCATGTGTCCATTCAGCGCCGGGGGAAAGGAGACTGCTCGGCAGACTCGCCCGGCGTCGACAACGATAGCGGCTGCGACGCGCATCCGACGAACGTTAATGCAAGCCCAACTGCAACAGTCAGACCGAACAGGAAGCCCTCGTGCCTGATTCGCAGCCTGCGCCTTCGGCATGGAATGATGCGCAGCCTTGTCCGATGACGCGGTCGCCAAGTTTGTTGCTGCCTGGCGCGCGAGGGCTTGCGTGCGTATCGCGGGGTTCTTCGTCCTGACGATGACACGCTGACCGTCTTGCTGATGGTCCTGACGCGCGCAACTTGCGGGTTGCCGCTGCCTTCACACATTAACAGCCAGCGCCATCACTCGGCCCGCGTCATCGCGTTATCGCCGCAGCGGATGCTCAAGAAAAAATCGCAGCATTTCCGCACTCGCATCTGGCCCCATGGGATCGGTGTAGCTGCCCCGCGCATTTCCGCCTGCCCACGCGTGTGGTGCCCCGTGAATAGTCCACAGTTCGGCGTCCATGCCGTTCGTGGAGACCAGATGGGAGACGGTACACGCACGTCGACCTGCAATTGTCCGACGCGGTTCGCGGCCGTCATGCAGTCGTGCGTCGAAACCCTGAACGAGCCGCATGGCATTCCGCATGTGAACCGTGGCGTCCGCGTCGCCGTGAAAGACGATGACCGGCCGCTTCGGTAATGAGGCGGTATCGTCCATGGCGTCTCGTGCGTGTCTGGGAGGCCTGCCGCCTTTCATGGCCGCGAGCGCCGAGGGAAGATCGTGTGCGCATCCTGCTGGAAGACCAGAATGCACACCTGCGGCCGCGTACAGCTCTGGATACGCGCCAATCATGATCGCCGCCATTGCTCCCCCCGCGGACAGACCCGCGACGTACACGCGCGCGGGATCGACGCTGTGGGCTCCAATAATTTCGCGTGTTATGCCTGCGATCAACGACGGTTCACCGCGTTCGCAACGCTGATCATCGGGTTTGAACCAGTTCCAGCACTTCGACGGATTTGCCTGCTGCGGCTGCTCGGGATAGGCGACGAGAAATCGATGCTGCTCAGCCAACGAATTCATCTGCGTGCCCGCCGCGAAATCGTCGGCGTTCTGTGTGCAGCCATGCAGCATCACGATCAATGGCAGCGGCTCGCTGTGATTGCCTGCCGGCACATACAGTCGATATTGCCGGCGGCCCACGGCATTCGAATACATATGCGTGCTGAAATGTCCCCGGTTCTCGACGTCAACGCGGACTTCTCGCGGTTTGAGCGTTTCGGCGTTCCTTTTCGCCGGCGCCTCGAATACAACGGTAGCGGCTTCCGGGGTCACCTCGCGTGGCACCGCCCCGTTCACGACACCTCCGGTCTCCCCGCGCAGGGCACGTTGTATCGCCTGCGTAGCTTCGGCGGGGCCGCGGGTGCGCAGCAAAGTCATTGCTTCGCGCATCGAGTTCAGAAAACCTTGTTCGAGTTTCATAGTGTTGGTCCGTTAAGGATTGAGCGTCGGACGCGCTGCTAGCGGATTCTGTCGGCGAGCGCTGTCTTGACGGCAGTCGATGCGTGAAAGGCACCCAACACCACGACGCTTTCGATGGTCGCGAGTGCGAGTTCCGGGGTGACGTCGCCAGCGATGCTGGCGAGTCCCAGCACCTGGATGGTGAGGCGCTGATGAGCGGCACGAACCGCTTCCAGATCCTGCCGCGAAAAATGCTGTAGGCCGAGCACAAGCGCACGGCGTGTCACCGTTTCGTGAACGACCTGTGCATGCAGCGCCAACTGATTGCGAATGGCGGTTCTGATCAGGTCCGTCCGGTTCGAATAAAAGCCTTCTTCCACCAGCAGATCGATCTGGCCGAGGTCGACAGGGCCGAGGTTGATCGTGATTTTTTCCGACTCGCCGCCCTTCGGGCGACTCGTGCCGCGGGACGCGGGGTTTTCCATTTTTCCATCCGGAGGACATCCATGTGGATGGTTATAGGCGTATTTTCGCTGCACCGCAACATAATTTTCGCTTCAGGCGACTGCAACAGAGGGGCTCGTCCTTTCCTGGTTCCAAGCTGCTTTGCCGCCGGCACGGTATGCGAATTGCGGTCACGAACCTACGGATTAACGCCGTCCGGTGTTGACCGGTTCGTACTTGAGGAGACTGCCATGCGAGTTGCGACGATAGGGGTTTTGATTTCGGCGCTTTTAGTTGGAACATCGGGCAGCGTTTTCGCCCAAGGCGCGGGCGGCGGTGCCGCTGGAGGACAAGGCGGTACTGGAATGAGCAAGCCAAACTCTAGCGGGTCGACCAATACGGTCTCAGGCGCGTCAGGGGCTAACACCATGGCACCGGCGACGACCAGTTCTCACAACAAGATGCATAAGAAGGCCGGACCCGCCACGCCTTCGTCAGCTACCAACCCTGCCTCGGGTGGAAGCTGATGATAGAAATTGAGTCGTAGGCGGACCTCAGGTCCAAGGAGTCCTCAGGCCCAGGAGGCCGGGCCTGAGGATAAGCGGTGTTACGCCCGGTGGGCTTTATGTCGACTATTGGGACGCAGCCCCTGTCCGATGGTACCGACGCTTTTAGATGTCGCAACGGTTATTGAGTCGCTGCCTCTTCGACGCTGGTTCCTTGTCCCAACACCGTCAGCTTTTCATCGGCGGACTTCGCTTCCTCCAGCGTATCGAGCAGGAGCTTCTGAGCGGCAGATTCACCCAGCTATTCAGCCAGCGCAGCGAGCGTTCCGTACGTCGCGATCTCATTCAACCTTTTGAGCGGCCCCGATAAGGGCGAGGTCGAGGACGGGCCCCTTCTCAATTTCCCAATCTGCTCGCCGCCCTCCTCGACAAGTTCTTCCATCGCGGCGCATTTGATTCGCTTCAGTTTGATACCGCGGGATTCGACTCATCCAGATGTGCTCATGTTGTGATCCGCCTCCTTGCCGCGCATCGGCACGGCCCAATTCGCACGTTGCCCGCCGGCTGCGTCACCGATCTGAGTAGGGGAAGTCAAAGCATTCCGGAAGCCGGTCGGCAGGTAGCGCAATACATTGATGGAGACGAGCATGATCGGCAGGGACAATGTCTCGAGAGAGACCGACGTGGGCGCAGAGATGCGAAGATCGACAGCTCCCACCTTACTTCGCTTGAGCTTGTACTTTTTGCGCAGCGCACGCGTTTTTACTATGCAAGTCCCTCCTTCCGAAGCAATGTATACACCCCAGGCCGAGTTGTGCGGATCAGCCGCCGATATTTTCAGTTGGCGCGGGCCCACACGGCCGTCTTCGCGACGATGTTCGAGCGGACAGCCTCACGCGTCTCAGCGACGCGAGCGAGCAAATTAAGGGGGATGCAAACCAGCTGGCAGCAGAAGCACAGAAGCTTTACTCCGATTTCGCCGAACTGTTGCGGAAGGCGACGCTGGAACGGCCGCTTGCCACGCTCGCCATTGCCGCTGGCGTCGGCTTTGTGTTGGGGCGCGCTGCGCGGAGCGAGCCGTCGTGTCAGAAAACTTCGCAGGCGTGACTCGAGAAATTTGGACTAAAGCGTTGCCGCCCGCACAACGTCGGCAGGAGGACCGAATGTCGATCCATGCGAAGGTCACAACGTGGCGCAACAATGGCCGATTCTGCGTCGAGCGCGTCACGGACTACAGCGAGCTGATCACGTTGGAAATCGAGGAAACCCGAAAGCGCCTGGTGCGCGAGCTGAGCGCCCTCGTGGCGTTGGCCGTCGCGGGACTCTTCACGCTGCCGTTCCTTTGCATCGCGATCATTGCCACCGCATGGCCGACGCCTTACTTTCTTGCGGTAGTCTGGGGCGTTGCTGCGGCGTGGCTGCTGATCTGCATCGTTTCCTTCCTCGTCTTGCGCCTGCAGAAACCGGCGCAATCGCTTTACGTTCTCCAGACCGAGATACATCGCGATCTCGACGCTCTCAGCGATTCGCTCAAATGAACCCGCGACATCATGCACATGAGCTTGCCCGGCCAATCGTTCTGGAACGCATGGAGGTGTCACGGACCGCATTGGTCGTGGCGAACCGGACTGTCGCGTTGCCGGCAGCGCCTACGGGGCCGCGGTCAACCTCCAGCAATGTGCTCGCTGCGCTCGCCGAGGCGCCGCGTGTGGCCCTGCTGCTCGCTCTGGTGGTCGGCGGCCATTGCGCTTAGGTCACGACGCAAGCTGACGATCGCTGGCCGGGCCGGTGCCACCGCCTGGATCGCCCGCAATGTGCGAAGGTCAGTCGGCTCCTGACGAATAGCGTGCCGTCGCTCTTAACCGCCGCTGGCCCGACATGCGTTATCACTCTCTTTCGAAGCCTTTATCCGCTAGGCGGTAGACGTCATCTGACGCGGCACAATAAATGCGGCGAACGAGGCGGCCACGTCCCGCATGGCGGCCGTGCCCGGCGTAGCGGATAAGCGCTTATTTCAGCGTAGACAAGTTCAGGGAGGCGGCATATGGAACCAGTGAATAACCCGACGGAATACAGCTTTGCAGCAAACGATGCCGGCGCCCTAAAGCATCGAAACGAAAGCGCAGTTTCATGGGGTGCGATATTCGCTGGCGGCGTCGGCGCAGCAGCATTCGCACTGATTCTGTTGACGCTGGGCACGGGCCTCGGTTTGACGTCCCTCTCGCCATGGTCGTCGGGCACCGCTAACGCGAAGGCGTTCGGGTTTGCTGCGGTGATCTGGGTCTGCGTCACGTCCGTTCTCACGTCCGGGATTGGCGGCTATCTCGCCGGACGGCTGCGCCGACGATGGCTCGACGTCCACGTCGACGAGATGCACTTTCGCGACACTGCGCATGGCTTCCTTAGCTGGGCCATAGCGACGCTCGTCATCGCGGCCATCCTGACTTCGGCTGTCTCGGGCATCGCACGAACCGGCGTACAAACTGCTGCGCCGGTAGCGTCCGGAAGCTCCGCGCTCGCGACCGAGACGATGCAGCGTGGGAACGCGGCCGCCGCCATAAATACGTGGCCGCTCGGCTACCTGATCGACTCCTTGTTCCGTATGCCTGCCGGAGCGCAGGCCACGCCAGCTGAGGGAGCCTCGTCACGCGGCGAAATACCGCGCGCGGAAACGGCGCGCATTTTTCTCAATAGCGCCGCGACAGGTGATCCGTTGTCGCCGGATGACACCGCATACCTGAGCCGCCTGGTCGCGCAACAAACAGGAATGGCGCCGGAAGCGGCACAAGCGAGAGTCACGACGACCTACGCAAGGCTATTGCAGAAAATCAGCGCATTCGATGCCGCTGCGAAACAAGGCGCCGACAGGGCTCGCAAGGCCGCTATCGGAGCTTCGTTGTGGCTCTTCGTATCGTTGCTGATGGGTGCATTCTCGGCCAGTCTCGCGGCAACCTATGGTGGCCGTGTGCGCCAGCTCTAAGGCATTGCTGATCAAGTCCACCGCATAGCTACTCGGAGCGTTATAGAGCGGAGTGGATAAGGAAGGCAGAACAGGATGAAGCAGCAGACGCTGGCGATGGCAGCTGACGAAGGTGCGGGTTTC
>NZ_JBFPKO010000120.1:0-1185 GCF_040948765.1 Paraburkholderia sp. BR10923
GGCTACGCTGAACAAGCAGCTGAATTTGCGACGTGTCGGCGATGTAGAGGTGTTCAGGTCGTGAAGCCGACGGTCATCCTTTGGTTTTTGGCCCTTGCGGGCATTGCACGCGGGCGTTTGCCCGCTTTTTGCCCATTACGGGCGCACCTGTGTCATCAATCGCGTGCGCGACAGGTAGACGTTGGCGAGCGCCAAAGCTACAAAGGCCCGATTCGCATTCTTCGCCAACCCGCGGTAGCGCACCTTCGTGAAGCCCCACAGTCGTTTGACCACCGCGAAGACATGCTCTACGCGTGCGCGGATCCTCGACTTGTTGCGGTTCTTGCCGCGCTGCACCTCATCGACTTCACCCGCGCGGCGGGTGCGCTGATTCGTGAAGTCGCGCGCCTTCGGCGCTTTGCTGTGGATCAGCGCCTTCTGGCTGGCGTATGCGCTGTCACCGTAGACCCGCCGCTCCTGACCGTGCAGCAATTGCGGCAGCGGATGCTTGTCATGCACGTTCGCTGGCGTGAGCACTGCGCTGTGCGCCAGGCCACTCTGGCTGTCCACGCCGATATGCAGCTTCGCGCCGAAGTACCATTGCTTGCCTTTGCGCGTCTGATGCATTTCCGGGTCGCGCGACTTCTGCTCATTCTTCGTTGAGCTCGGCGCACCGATGATCGTGGCATCCACGATCGTGCCGCTCTTGACTTTCATGCCGCTGGACTGAAGCACCCGGCCGACTTCGGCAAACAGCTTCTCGCCCAGTTTGTGGGTTTCGAGAAGACGACGAAATTTGAGCAGCGTGGTGGCGTCTGGTACCGCCTCGCGGCCCAGATCAATTCCCGCAAAGCGACGCAGGCTGGCGCTATCGTAAAGCGCCTCTTCACAGGCGAAATCGGCCAGATTGAACCAGTGCTGGATGAAATGGATGCGCAGCATGCGCTCCAGGCCAATCGGCGGGCGGCCATTGCCGCGCTTCGGGTAATGCGGCTCGACCACCGCGCACAACTCCGCCCACGGCGTAATTGCATTCATCGTATCGAGAAACTCATCGCGCCGCGTCCGTTTGCGGTGCCTCTCGAAACCCGCACCTTCGTCAGCTGCCATCGCCAGCGTCTGCTGCTTCATCCTGTTCTGCCTTCCTTATCCACTCCGCTCTATAACGCTCCGAGTAGCTATGCGGTGGACTTGATCAGCAATGCC
>NZ_JBFPKO010000121.1:0-1185 GCF_040948765.1 Paraburkholderia sp. BR10923
GTGTTCAATGACATCGACTTCGTGTTCGACGCGACCTCGGCCGGCGCGCACGTGAAGAACGATGCGCTGTTGCGAAAGCTGAAGCCTTCGATTCGCGTGATCGATCTGACGCCGGCCGCGATCGGGCCGTACTGCGTGCCGGTCGTCAATCTCGACGCGCATATCGGCGCGCCCAACGTGAACATGGTGACCTGCGGCGGACAAGCGACCATTCCGATGGTCGCGGCCGTGTCGCGCGTGGCGAAGGTGCATTACGCGGAGATCGTCGCGTCGATCAGCAGCAAGTCGGCCGGTCCCGGCACGCGCGCGAATATCGATGAATTCACCGAGACCACGTCGAAGGCGATCGAAGCGGTCGGCGGCGCGGCGAAAGGCAAGGCGATCATCGTGCTCAATCCGGCCGAGCCGCCGGTGATGATGCGCGATACCGTCTATACGCTGTCGGAGATGGCCGACCTCGACAAGGTCGAGGCTTCAATCGAGCAGATGGCCGCCGCGGTGCAGGCGTATGTGCCCGGCTATCGCCTGAAGCAGAAGGTGCAGTTCGACGAAATTCCCGCGAACGCGCCACTCAACATTCCGGGACTCGGCCGCTTCAGCGGCCTGAAGACGTCGGTCTTCATCGAGGTCGAAGGCGCCGCGCACTACCTTCCCGCCTATGCCGGCAATCTCGACATCATGACTTCGGCCGCGCTCGCGACCGCCGAGCGCATGGCGCAGGCGCTCGTGCAGGCATCAGAGGCATAAGAGGCTTAAGGAGACTTCCCGCATGGACAAGAAACTGTATATCTCCGACGTGACGCTGCGCGACGGCAGCCACGCGATTCGTCACCAGTACTCGATCCAGAACGTGCAGGACATCGCACGCGCATTGGACCGCGCGAAAGTGGACAGCATCGAAGTCGCGCACGGCGACGGCCTGCAAGGTTCGAGCTTCAACTACGGCTTCGGCGCGCATAGCGACCTCGAATGGATCGAAGCAGTCGCGGATGTCGTCGAGCACGCGCAGATCGCGACGCTGCTGCTGCCCGGCATTGGCACGATTCACGACCTGAAGGCTGCGTACAACGCGGGCGCACGCGTAGTGCGCGTGGCGACGCACTGCACGGAAGCGGACATTTCGAAGCAGCACATCGAATACGCGCGCGAACTCGGCATGGACACCGTCGGCTTCCTGATGATGAG
>NZ_JBFPKO010000122.1:0-1181 GCF_040948765.1 Paraburkholderia sp. BR10923
TGTCCATCACGCCCGAACATCTGCAGTACGTGCTGCGCCTCGCCGATACCGCGCTGATCCTCGGTCAGCGCAACAGCGAGTGGTGCGGCCACGGCCCGATCCTCGAAGAGGACATCGCGCTGTCGAACATGAGCCTCGACCTGATCGGCCAGGCGCGCCTGCTGTACACGCACGCGGCCACGCTCGAGCAGCAGCTCACCGGCCGTCAGCGCAGCGAGGACGACTACGCGTACTTCCGCGCCGAGCGCGAATTCGCGAACTACACGCTCGCCGAGCTGCCGCACTACGGGCCGCTCGCCGGCACCGCGCAGGCGCAGAAGGACTACGCGGTGACGATCGTGCGCAACTTCCTGTACGCGACGCTGATGAGGCATCTGTGGGGCGCGCTGACGGACTCCGCCGACGAACAGCTCGCCGCGATCGCCGCGAAGTCGGTCAAGGAAACGCAGTACCACGTGCATCACGCGGGCGAGTGGCTGATCCGTTTCGGCGACGGCACCGACGAATCGCACCGTCGCGCGCAGGCCGCGCTCGACTATCTGATGCCGTACACGTACGAGTTCTTCAGCGCGGACGCGGTGGAAGACGCGATCGCCGCGGCGGGCGTCGGCCCGCGCACCTCGACGCTGGAAGCCGCATGGCTCGACGACGTGCGCGCCACGCTCGACGCGGCCACGCTGACGCTGCCCGCGGCGCTGCGGCACGTGAGCACCGGCAAGCACGGCGAGCATTCGGAGCACATGGGCTTCGTGCTCGCGGAAATGCAGAGCCTCGCACGCCAGCATCCGGGCGCGAGCTGGTGAGCCCGGGATAGCGATGATGATGACGACCTCGACCGCCGCGCAGCCCGTGAATGCAGCCGCTGCCACCGCCGCCACCACGACCGCCACGACCGCCACCACCGATCCCGCCCTCACCCGCGCGTGGAGCGTGCTCGAAGCGGTACCCGACCCGGAGATCCCGGTGGTCTCGATCCGCGAGCTCGGCATCCTGCGCGAGGTGCGCCGCGCCGCGGACGGCGCGCTCGAAGTCGTGATCACGCCGACCTACTCGGGCTGCCCGGCGATGTCGCAGATTGCCGAAGACATCGGCCGTGCGCTCGAGGCCGCGCAGCTCACGCCCTACCGCGTCGCCACCGTGCTCGCGCCGGCGTGGACCACCGACTGGATCACCGCCGAGGC
>NZ_JBFPKO010000123.1:0-1123 GCF_040948765.1 Paraburkholderia sp. BR10923
TACCGCTGAAACACGTCATCGCGCAGAGTTCGTGAAGCGTTGATAGATGAACCACCACTTGCCCACTGGAGATCATGGGCGGCGCCGACACGTTCACCGAGAGTTTGTTTTCCGTACGCAAGCTGGACGACTTCGTGCCCAAGTCGCATCCGTTGCGTTCGATCCGCGTGATGGCGAACGAAGCGCTGGCGAAGATGGATCGACTGTTCGCGGGGATGTACGAAGCTGACATAAAGGGTGGACGGCCGAGCATCGCGCCAGAGAAGTTGCTGCGAGCCATGCTGATCCAGATCCTTTACAGCATCCGCTCGGAGCGCCAACTCATGGAGCAGGTGCAGTACAACCTGCTGTTTCGCTGGTTCATCGGCCTGGCCATGGATGACGAGGTGTGGGTGCCCACGGTCTTCACGAAGAACCGGGAGCACGATGCCGTGATCGAATTCTTCAACGCCGTAGTGGCCATCGCCGAGAAGAAGTGCCTGCTCTCGGGGGAGCATTTCAGCGTGGACGGCACGTTGATCCAGGCGTGGGCCGGACACAAGAGCTTCGTACGCAAGAACGGTGACGATCAGGACAACGATGGTAGCGGCGCGGGCGACTTCAAGGGCGAGAAACGCAGCAACGAGACACATCAGTCGAGGACCGATCCAGATGCGCAGCTCTATCGCAAAGGCAAAACGGCCAGCGAATTGCGGTACATGGGCCATACGCTGACCGATAACCGGCACGGCCTGGTGGTCAATGCGCGCGTGACACGCGCCGACGGGCATGCAGAGCGTGAAGCCGCCAAGATCATGATCCACGACGCGCGGCAAGCGGCAGAGGATCCGAACGTAGAAATTACGTTGGGTGCAGACAAGGGTTACGACGCTCAGGAATTCATCGAGGCGTGCCAACAGATGAAGGTCACACCGCACGTTGCGCAAAACACCTCGGGGCGACGTTCGGCAGTGCCCGATACGATTGCCTCGAGCGCGGGCTACGCCATTTCGCAGCAAAAGCGGAAGTTGATCGAACAAGGTTTCGGCTGGGCCAAGACCGTAGGGCGCATGCGCCAGGTGATGGTGCGCGGCTTGAAGAAGGTGGACCAGATGTTCGTGTTGAACATGACGGCCTATAACCT
>NZ_JBFPKO010000124.1:0-1048 GCF_040948765.1 Paraburkholderia sp. BR10923
GAAGGTCGCCGAGCCTCCGAAGCGCTCCGCCGGTGTGAAAGTGCCGGACGTGAAGACGCTGGTCGAGAAGCTGAAGACCGAAGCCAAGGTGCTGTGAGGAGACGCAAGAAATGACGAATCTGGTTAACCTGGTAGTAGCAGAACACGACGGTGCGTCGATCAAGGCCGCGACGCTGAATACGATCGCAGCGGCACAGAAGATCGGCGGTGAGATTCACGTGCTGGTCGCGGGGCATAACGCGCAGGCCGCGGCCGATGCGGCAGCGAAGATCGCGGGCGTGAGCAGGGTGCTGCTCGCCGACGCGCCGCAGCTGGCCGAAGGGCTCGCGGAAAACGTCGAAGCGACGGTGTTGAAGCTGGTACAAGATGCGGCCAGGAACTACACGCACATCCTCGCGCCGGCTACCGCGTACGGCAAGAACGTCGCGCCGCGTATCGCCGCAAAGCTCGACGTCGCGCAGATCAGCGACATCACCGCGGTGGACAGCGCCGACACGTTCGAGCGTCCGATCTACGCGGGCAACGCCATTGCGATCGTGCAATCGGCTGATCCGATCAAGGTCATCACCGTGCGCTCGACCGGTTTCGACGCCGTCGCGGCCGAAGGCGGCAGCGCAGCGGTCGAAAAGATCGAAGCCGCCGCCGACGCAGGCATCTCGCAATTCGTGAGCCGCGAAGTGACGAAGCTCGATCGTCCGGAACTGACGAGCGCGAAGATCATCGTGTCCGGTGGCCGGGGTCTCGGCAATGGCGAGAACTACACGAAGGTTCTGGAACCGCTGGCCGACAAGCTCGGCGCGGCGCTGGGCGCATCGCGCGCAGCCGTCGACGCGGGCTTCGTGCCGAACGACTATCAGGTCGGCCAGACCGGCAAGATCGTCGCGCCGCAACTGTACGTCGCGGTCGGCATCTCGGGCGCGATCCAGCACCTCGCGGGCATGAAGGACTCGAAGGTCATCGTCGCGATCAACAAGGACGAAGAAGCGCCGATCTTCAGCGTGGCCGACTACGGCCTCGTCGGCGATCTGTTCACCATCGTGCCGGAACT
>NZ_JBFPKO010000125.1:0-1026 GCF_040948765.1 Paraburkholderia sp. BR10923
CGTGCATACTATTCTAAATTCCGCTCAGGCAGTCGCGCCGGCCATGCGGCGCGCTGCGTGTTTCGATTTGTTTGCCGCAGCCCGGCAGACGGACTGGAGCGCGTAGGCCGGTTCGTTTCCGTGCTGCATCGAAGGAGGAAACGATCATGAGTGACCTTTACTTCGGAGCCGACCTGTTCAGTGAGTTCGACCGTCTGCAACGGCAGATGGCGAGCCTCTTCGGCGGCTTCCCTTCCAGTATCCGTTCTGGCCGCGCTGGCGCCTTCCCGCAGATCAACATCGGTTCGACCGACGACTCGATCGAGATCGTCGCGTTCGCGCCGGGAGTCGATCCGGCCAAGCTCGACGTATCGCTAGACAAGGGGTTGCTGACCATCAGCGGCGAGCGCGCGAGCTCGCAACCGGAAACCCGCGGCGACGATGTGCGCACCTATGCACAGGAGCGATTCGTGGGCACGTTCCGGCGCGTGGTCGAGCTCCCGCAAAACGCGGACCCTGGCAAGGTCAGCGCGCGGTACACCAATGGATGCCTGATGGTGAGCATCGGCAAAAGCGAGGCGTCAAAGCCGCGGGCGATCACCGTTCAGTGAGCGGCTGGCAGAACTACGGAGGACATCATGAACGACACGACTGAACTCGCCAGAAAGGACCAAACGGCGGTGGCCCAGCGCGACGGTGATGCGTCGCAACGCCGGATCACGTTGACACCGCCGGTAGACATCTTCGAGGACAGCCACGGCATCACGCTGTGGGCGGATCTTCCGGGCGTGACCAGGGAGCGGCTGGACGTCAAGGTCCACGATGGCAACCTGTACATCGAAGCAGAGGCGATGGTGCCGACACCGGCGGAACTGCGTCTGCAGCATGCGGAGATCCGTCAGCCTCACTTCGCGCGGGCGTTCTCGATGAACGCCGACTTCGATGCGTCGAAAATCGAAGCCAATCTGAAGGACGGCGTATTGAAGCTGACGATACCGCGCCGCGACGAAGCGCGACCGCACCGGATCGAGGTGCGTACCGACTGAA
>NZ_JBFPKO010000126.1:0-1022 GCF_040948765.1 Paraburkholderia sp. BR10923
TCGCTGATCTTTCGCCGTGCCACTCAGGCGGCGTGCTGTTGCGCGCGCTGGCGCTGTTTTTCGGCATGGGCGAGCGCGGCTTCGCGCACCCAGGCGCCGTCTTCATGGGCCTTCACGCGCGTGGCGAGGCGCTCGCGGTTGCACGGGCCGTCGCCATTGACGACGCGCCAGAACTCTTCCCAGTCGATGTCGCCGTAGTCGTAGTGGCCGCGCGCCGCGTTCCATTTGAGCTGCGCATCGGGCAGCGTGACGCCGAGCACCTTCGCCTGCTCGACGGTCGCGTCGACGAATTTCTGGCGCAGGTCGTCGTTGGTGATGCGCTTGATGCCCCATTGCGCCGACTGGTTGCTGTGCACCGAGTCCCTGTCGCTCGGGCCGAACATCATCAGCACCGGCCACCACCAGCGGTTCACCGCCTGCTGCACGAGCTCGCGCTGCGCGGCGGTGCCGGCCATCATCGCGAGCAGCGCATCGAACCCCTGGCGCTGGTGGAACGACTCTTCCTTGCAGATGCGGATCATCGCGCGGGCGTACGGCCCGTAGGTGCAGCGGCACAGCGGGATCTGGTTCATGATCGCCGCGCCGTCGACCAGCCAGCCGATCACGCCGACGTCGGCCCAGGTGGGCGTCGGGTAGTTGAAGATGCTCGAATACTTGGCCTTGCCCGCGTGCAGCGCGTCGATCAGCTGCTCGCGCGACACGCCGAGCGTTTCGGCGGCGCTATACAGATAGAGCCCGTGGCCGGCCTCGTCCTGCACCTTGGCGATCAGGATCGCCTTGCGCTTCAGGCTCGGCGCGCGCGTGATCCAGTTGCCCTCGGGCAGCATGCCGACGATCTCCGAGTGCGCGTGCTGCGAGATCTGCCGCACCAGCGTCTTGCGGTACGCGTCGGGCATCCAGTCCTGCGGCTCGATCTTGCCGTCGGCGGCCATGACCGCGTCGAAGCGCGCCTGTTCGGGCGAATTCGCGTCCGCGTCCAGCGGGGCGACGTGGCCGGGGATATCGAGGGATTGGGTGTACAT
>NZ_JBFPKO010000127.1:0-961 GCF_040948765.1 Paraburkholderia sp. BR10923
GTGCGGTTCTTTTCGGGGATGAGCGTTGTGGACGGCTCGATCGGTTGAATTGAGGTCATGATTGTTGACTCCTTGTGGCCCGGGATCAGGCGCGATCCGCGACACGTTCGCCGAGCAGACCCGACGGACGGAACACGAGCACGACGATCAGCACGATGAACGCGAACACGTCCTGGTAGTTGCTACCGAACACGCCGCCCGTGAGGTTACCGATATAGCCGGCGCCCAACTGCTCGATCAGGCCAAGCAGCACGCCGCCGACCATCGCGCCGCCGAGATTGCCGATACCGCCGAGCACCGCCGCGGTGAAGGCCTTCAGGCCAGGGATGAAGCCCATGTAGAAGTGCGCGTTGCCGTATTCGGACGCGATCATCACGCCGGCGAGCGCCGCGAGCGCCGAGCCGATCATGAAGGTCGCCGAAATCACGAAGTTCGGGCTCACACCCATCAGGCTCGCGACGTTCGGATTCTCGGCGATCGCGCGCATCGCGCGGCCGAGCCTGGTCTTATGCACGAGCAGCAGCAGGCCGCCCATCACGATGAACGCCACCACGATGATCACGATTTCGGTCATCGAGATCACGGCGCCGGGCGTCGTGTCGGTGGCCTTGATCACGTTGATCGGGTCAGTGGGCAACAGCTGCGGGAACGGCAGCGGATTGCGCGACCAGATCATCATCGCGAGCGTCTGCAGCAGAATCGACACACCGATCGCGGTGATCAGCGGCGCGAGACGCGGTGCGCGGCGCAACGGCCGGTAGGCCACGCGTTCGATCGTGTAGCCGACCACCGCGCAGACCGCCGCCGCGATGAGCAGCGCGATGACCAGCGTCAGCACGTTGCCGAGGCCGGGGAAGTGGTTCTGCAGCACACCTATGGCGGAGAGCGCAACCATCGCGCCCACCATCAACACATCGCCGTGAGCGAAGTTGATGATGCCCAGAATGCCGTAAACCATCGT
>NZ_JBFPKO010000128.1:0-947 GCF_040948765.1 Paraburkholderia sp. BR10923
CGACATCACGGTAGCGAAGGACATGGACGGCACGGTGGTGAACGTGGCGGGCGCGGCGGGTAACCGCACGGTGACGGGCGTGGCGAATGGCGCAGTGAACGCATCGAGCGTGGATGCGATCAATGGCGGCCAGCTGTACGGCGCGGCATCGAGCACGGCCGAGGCACTGGGCGGTGGTTCGACCGTGAACGCAGACGGTACGCTCAGCGCACCGAGCTACAGCGTAGGCGGCGCGACGGTGCACAGCGTAGGCGATGCCGTCACGAACCTCGACGGTCGCACGACGCAGAACACGGAGGACATCACGAAGCTGCAGACCCAGGTGGGCGATGTCGGCACGCAATTGTCGGCCGCGGTGCAGTACGACCGTCGCGCTGACGGCTCGGTGAACTTCGGTGCCGTGACGCTGGGTGGAGGCCAGAGCACGGGTCCGGTGATCCTGACCAACGTGGCCAACGGCTCGAGCCAGTATGACGCGGTGAACTTCGGCCAGTTGTCGGCGTTGCAGGATCAGGTGACGGATCTTAACGGGCAGGTGTGGAATCTGGGCAGCCAGCTGTCCAACGTCCAGCCGGGCAGCTCGAATTCTGATGCCTCGAATGGTTCGTCTTCGGGCGGCGGCAACGACGCGGTGGTCAACGCAGCAGCGACGGGTAGCGGTGCGGCCAGCACGGTGGCCGGAGCGGGCGCGGCAGCCTCGGGCGACAACGCGACGGCAGTCGGCGCCAACGCAGCGGCAAGCGGCGTCAACTCGACGGCGATCGGCACGGGCTCGCAGGCCGCCAATGCGAACTCGGTGGCGTTGGGTCAGGGTTCGTCGACGGACCGCGACAACTCGGTGTCGGTGGGTTCGGCCACGCAGCAGCGTCAGATCACCAACGTTGCAGCGGGTACGGCGGACACGGACGCGGTCAATGTCGGTCAGATGAACAGCTCGGTTGCGCAGG
>NZ_JBFPKO010000129.1:0-946 GCF_040948765.1 Paraburkholderia sp. BR10923
TTGTGGCAGGCCGGCGGATGCCCACGGGAACACCGCACCGACAGTCTGTCGGCGGCGTTCAGGAATCTGCAGGAACAGGACGACTTCACGGTCCGCTATACCGCGCTGCTCGAGCATTACGGCATGGTCGGCACGCGCAACAACCGCGGCCGGGGCCCCGAGAACGGCAGCGTGGAGTCATCGCATCGTCACCTGAAGGAGGCAATCGATCAGGCGTTGATGCTGCGGGGTCATCGCGACTTTGCAGAACGTGCTGCCTATGACGGGTTCGTTCGCGAAGTCGTCATGCGCCGTAACCGGCGCAATGCTGCTGGGTTCAACGTTGAGCGCGAGCATCTGCACGATCTGCCCGAGCGTCGCACGACCGACTTCGTCGAGGAAGAAGCGCGCGTTACCCGCTGTGGCACCTTTACCGTGCGCGGGATCCTCTACAGCGCACCATCGCGCCTGATCGGCCACCGCCTGCGGGTACGGCTCTATAACGACCGACTCGACTGCTATCTGTCCGGCGCACTGGTGCACAGCACCCAGCGAGGCTCGCGTGTGCCCTACGGCCGCGGCCGCGCCCTCGATTACCGACACTTCATCGATGCACTCAAACGTAAGCCGCAGGCCTTCAGGGGCCTGGCGTTTCGCGACGACCTGTTTCCGCGCGAAGCGTATCGCCGCACCTGGGAGCAGCTTGAGGCAAGACTGGCACAACGCGAAGCCTGCAAGCTCATGGTCGGGCTACTCGAACTGGCCGCGCATCACGGCGTCGAGGCAATCCTGGCCGAACGGCTCGATGCGCTGCTCGCTGCCGGCAAGTTACCCGAGCTGGAGCAGTTGCGTCACGAATTTGCACCGCATCAGCCCCAGTGTCCCGAAGTGGTGGTTGAGACGCCATCGGCGGCACTCTACGACACGCTGCTCGATGACGAGGTGCCGGTATGAACACCGCTGCTAC